>CAMDKT010000267.1 GCA_945900935.1 Candidatus Sulfopaludibacter sp. SbA3
TATGCCATCGGCAGAGACGGAAGTGAAGTCACTTTTCCGCACCACCGCCTCGATGATCGGACAGATGATTCGCGCCCGCGGCGCGGATGATGACGATCCCCCCCGGCCTTCTATCCAGAAAACTACGTTTTCTGGTGATCGTTGACACCTGCCGGCAGTAGGATCAGCACCCGCATCATCCGTCCTGACTGGCATTGCGGACACTGTCGCAGCGAAGAGCCGGTGAGATCCTCGTAGCGGTCAAGATAGTCTCCCTCCGGCGATGAGGCCGCGGCCTGCTCTGTTGCCGTCTTCATTCCCAGGAGCCGGCGGCACCGGTCCAGTTTCTCCTGCCGATAGCGGTTCCCCAGGAACCCGTAGTAGCGAATTCGCTGGAAACCATCCGGCAAGACGTGGAGCAGGAAGCGCCGGATGAATTCCTCGGCGGACAAGGTCATCACCTTGACTGTGCCGCCATGGCGATAGTCTTTCCACTCGAAGCGCACCTGATCGTTTTCGATGTCGAGCAGGTGATGGTTGGAGATCGCAACGCGATGAGTGTACCGGCCCACGTAGTCGAGCACTTGCTGCGGTCCGGCGAACGGGCGCTTGGCATAGACGACCCAGTCGGAGGTTTTCGCCGGAGCAAGATGCTCGGCAAAGGCGGTGGGATTCCACAACGGTTCCAGGGTGCCGAAGAACTGCAGTTCGCTGGCATGGAATGCCTTCTCCAGGGACTCCAGGAAGAGTCGCTGGAACAAGCGGGACAGAACCTGGACAGGCAGGAAGAAATCCGGCCGGCAGGAGACCCAGCGTTGCCCGTCCGGCGAGAGTCCGCCACCGGGCACCACACAGTGTAAATGCGGATGAAACTGGAGATTCTGTCCCCAGGTATGAAGAACGGCGAAGAAACCAAGCTCGGCGCCGAGGTGCTTAGGGTCCGCCGCAATAGTTTTCAGCGTCTCCGCCGTGGCAGCGAAGAGAATGCCGTAAATTACCTTCTTGTTCTGGAAGGCAATTGTGGCAATTTGTTCCGGAATCGTGAACGCGACGTGAAAGTAGGGGACCTCCAGCAGTTCGGATTGGCGGTGTTCCATCCACTGCGCGCGAGCCAGCGGCTGGCACTTTGGACAGTGCCGGTCCCGGCAGCTATTGAAGCAATTGCGCTCATGACCGCATTCATCACACCGCTCGAGGTGGCCGCCGAGGACCGCCGTGCGGCACACCTCGATTGCGGTCATGACGCGCCGTTGAGTCCCCGACATCGACGCGCCATGCTGTTCACGGTAAGCTTTGCCGTAGCGACGGAATACATCCGCCACTTCGAGCTTGGGGCGGTCCATGGACTTAGTCTCAGAAATGCCGCGGCGGGGCGGGTTCTGACTCCACAGGCGCCGGGTTCGGCAGCAGATCGAGCGGGCTGGCCGTGGAGCACACCTTCGTGGTGGCGATCCGCAGGTAGCGGGCCGTGGTGGCCAAACTGCGATGGCCCAGCAACAACTGAATGGTGCGAACGTCGGTTCCCGATTCAAGCAAGTGAACGGCAAAGGCGTGCCTCCTATGCCGAGAACGCCAGCCGAGCCGCGCTAGCGTCTCGATCAACGTGGTGCGCTTGACGCCGAAGTTGCGGCATACGGCCGCCTTCGACATGCCCGCTTCCAGCGCGGCGATTACTGCCTCCAGTTTCTCGCCGATTATGGCGGGAGGTCGGCCCCCTGCACGTCCGCGCCGCTTGGCGGCAGCCAGGCCTGCGATGACGCGCTCGCGGTTCAAGGCGCGTTCATACGAGAGCGCCAGGAAGTCGGGGGTCAAGCGGCCTTCTGCTCTGAACTGTCCGTTTGAGCCTTAGGGCGAAACCGGGGGAACCAGCGCCGGAACACGTCTTCCAATTCGTTGTTGAGAACCTTCGTCCGCGTCTGTAACAGCAAGTGCGCTCCCTTCAGCGTCCACTGCATCTGCTGTTTCTTCACAAACCGGCGGCTCACCACTTGGTTGATGGTCGATTCCACGAACGCCGTGCTGATCGTTTCTCCCTGCCGGTACCGCTCCCCGTAATTCGGGATCGACCCTCGGTTGTTCCCGATGTAGGTCCGCAAGTCCGAGATCCCCGCCGCCAACTTCTCCGCCGGAGCCGACTGCCTGCCGATCAGGGCCAGATCCATCAATAGGTTGTCGGTGCGATCCAGCGCCTCGTCCACGTTGCCGTGCCACAGCAAGTGTTTGATGCTCACGATCTGTTTCGACGACGCGGAGCCCTCGTCGGGCCGGTCCGCCTGGAGCGTCTTGACCTGTTGTTGCAACACGGTCAGCCGCATGGTGATGTGGAACCAGTCGAGCAGGTGTTCGCCGTTCGGATGTAGATATTCCTGCACCTGCCGCAAGTCTTCGCCGCCGTCGGACATGAAGACTACCTGCTGGTTCTCCTGCATTCCTTGCGACTTCATGACCTCCCAGATCCGTTGCCGTGGCTTCTGATCGTAGGTCTGCACGAAGCCGAAGCATTTCGGCGGCGGAACCGAGTCTCCTTCCTCCCTCCGGAACGCCACCACACTGCGGCCCGCGATCACTTCGAAATTCCCTTGCTTGTGGGCCGCGCGGACGTACCCGCCGTCGATACCAACCGTCATGGGACCGTCCGGCAAGGGGAGTTCGGCGATCGACTCCACTGTCGCAAAATCACGGGGTGGGCGCTCCTCTCCCAGTTCCTGTTCAATGCGTTCGGCCACGGCATGCAGATGTTCGCGGACCGTCTGCGAATTGGTCGCTTCGGCGACTGGCAGCACTTCTTTCAACAAGTCCACCACCTTCTCGAACGGAATCAGCGAGGCCCACTTCGTCTCCAGGTACAGCAACTCGGGACTGGTGGGCGCCTCTTGTAGCCAGACCGTTGCGGGACGGAATGTCCGCGGCCCCTCGGTCTGGCATGGACAACTCTCCCACCTCGGGTTCGGTACCTCGACCGCCCCGAACACGGTCTTGATCGTATGCGTGCCAGCGTCCTTGCTGTGATAGCGCCGGCCGCAATTTGGACACACGCGCCTACGCCTCAGATCCTCGATCACTTGTTGGACAGCCACAAATTCCTGTATCCCGTGCAGAGTGGACTTGCCTTCGGCTACGCTCAACCCCAAGGTCTCCAGGACCAACTCCGCCCTATCCAGTTCCGCCACGCTACACCGCTGTTCGCCGCCTTCGTGGAGGCACACGACTTCCACCCGGAACGTCATACGCGCCGCCACCTCATGAGGTCCTCGCGCCGGGCCAGACGCCGGTTGGCTTCTTCCAGGCTGAAGCGCTCCGGCTCCAGCGGGCCGTACTCTTGCAGCCGTCGATCGATGCTCTCGAAACCTTCCTGGAGGATCTGGCGATAGGAGCGCCAGGTCTCGGGCGGCGCCTCGGGATCGGAGGCAGCCAACATTCCCAGGACAGCCTCCATCTGCACCGGGGTGCACATCGCCTCGCCCATCCTTTGGCGTTTCAGCATCAGCCGGTAGCCGGCGGGACCACCGCAGTGTTGTGGCGGTGCAGCGCCGCGACCGCCCAGGCATAGCGGCGCATCGTCGCCGACAGACCCGGGTTCCTCGTCCAAGAGTCGGATTTCCCACTCCCAGAGGTCGATGGCGCCACACGTGTACAGGAAGGTTTCGGTGGGCCGCAGTTGGAACTCGCGCAACGTTCTGGAACGTGTGGCCCGGCGGAAGCTATTGAACTCCTGGCCATGAACACGGAAGAGGAAGACAATGTGATCCCAGTTGAGGACGGCGCGGAAGACCGCATCGAATTCGTGGAGAAGGAGCGAGTCGGGCACGGCGAGAATCCGGATGACCATGGGACTCACCTTGCGCAGAACAGCTCTAAGAATCAGTCGCTTGAAGGGGGCGGATACGCTCATTCCTTCAGACTACCTGCCGTCATGCCACCAGACCCCCGACTTCCTGGCGCTCTCCCTATCGTGGCTATTTTTGCCCAAGCCCCAAAAAAGTAAAGTTAGTCGAACGTTCCGCCTGGCGGGACCTGGGTGGCCTGATGCCAAAAGGCTGAATCTGCATAGTGGGCGGCCAGGGCCTGCATGTCGATAATGGGGTCTGCGTCACCAAACTCGAACGAACCAAACAGATTGACATGCTGCCATGCCACTGGCGACATCCCCCGAATGAACGCCACCGCCTCCTGGTCGCCAGCGGCCAGCTTTTGCTGATACACCGCCGACAGCAGTTTCGTGTTGTAGTAAATGACGGCATTGGCGATCAGGCGTGAGCAGTCGTTCCAGACTTGCTGCTCGGCTTCTGTTTGCACCCTGAACTTGCCGCCATGGACAAATGCGACCGCCCTGCGGAACCGATGGTAGGCTTCGCCGCGATTGAGGGCGCGCTGCACACTTTGGCGCAAATCGACATCGTCGATGAAGTTCAGGATGTACAGGGAGCGGCATATATTGTCCAGCTCCCACAGGGCCAGCTTGGTCTGATTTTGGCGAGCATAGCTGCTGAGCTTGCGCACGATGGTGGCCTGGGTCGTGTCTTTTTGCACCAACGATGCCATGATGCGCTGCACGTTGGGCCATTCCCGAATGACCAAATCGTCGTCCGCCTTGCTGGAAGGCTTTATCAGCGCGTCGTCAGGGAATTTGCTGGGCGAATCAAAGCTGACCAGAGAAGCTGTCTTCTTGCGCAAGTTTTTGTAGCGCGGCGCAAAGGCGCAGCCAACGGTCAGAAGGGACCAGAAATTGATCTGGTTTGTGCCATGCGTATCCGTGGAATGGCGCGTTGGCTGAATGTCCGAGGTGTTGTTGTAGAGCAGATCGAAGACGTAATGACTTTCGTGCTCATGGGTGCCAATGACGCGTGCGTTGATCGGCACATGGTTGGCAACCACAGTGTAGGCGCTGACCCCCTTGTCCAAACCAAAATATTTGGGCGAATAGCGCGCGTTGAAAGTCTCTATTTGCGCCTCCATGCGCTGGCCGTCACTGCTGGAGTGCAATTCGTCTCGGATATTGAACAGCTCAAACGCGGGCAGTTTGGCGGTTGCATTGGAGATGGCGTCGTTGGCCGCGTGCATGGTTTGCGGGCGCAAAAAATTCCGAGCGGTTGTCGCCAATGACGCATAGCCCATACCTGACACTTCAGCCATTTTGCCCAGGCCCATGTTGGTGCCGAACGCGACAACGCAGGCCAGCAGTTCGCGCGCATCGGGCGCTTGCTTGACGTTGCGGTCAAGCACGTGGGTGAATGCCTCCAAAAATAAGGTGTCTTTGGCGACGAAGCGGAGCAGGTCGGCGATGGAGATGCTTGGCAACTGACCGTAAAACGGGTGATTGGTAGACTCTTTCGCGGTGGGGTAAATCAGCGTCCACCGTTTCTTCTCGCCTTGGCCTTGGACCTTGATGTGCTGGTTAACGCCGTCGGCAATGCGTTGGTTCACCTCGGCGTACTTGGCGTCCAAGGCGCTGCGAAACTCGGTCAACGTGTCTTGGATGGGTGTTAGCAGTATGGGCAGACCGATCGCGACCAACAAGGCCTCCTTGTCGTTCCAGCGCTCATCGCTGATCAGATCGTCTTCGAAACGGCGAAATTCATGGCTATGGTTGACAAACATGTCACCCGACTCCAGCGCGCTGCGAAGCAGACGGTAGACCAGGAATTCGTAGCGATCCAGGTCCAGAACCTTGGCCGCTCTATCAGTCGCATCAGCATTGCGATACAGATAGGGTTTATGATTTTTGGGGATCAACGCCGTCGGAAAGAGCGCCAAGTCAGCCTTCTGCAGCGACTTGTCTTGGCCCAACAGCTCTTGCAAAACGGTGATGGCATTGGCCAATGGTGCTTCCTCCACCCGGCCCGAGAAATTCAGTTCACAAAACAGGTGGCGCAAATTGCGCTTGATCGTCATGGATATCTTCGACAGGTAGTCCCATTCATGGGACAACTGGTCAAAGGCGACATTGCGCAGGTAGTTCGACACGTCTTTAAACGTTTGCGGCTCAAGGATGGCAAAGGCCCGCTGCTGAACGTCGACAAACGGGCAGTCGCTGGGGATCGAATCGTCAACAAAGAGACCCAGCACTTCGCCTGCCGCTTGCAAATTGGCGCTGGCCCCTTCAAACGCTTTTTGTCTGGCCTCATTGGACGCCAATTTGGCGTGCTTCTCGAACTGGCCGACTAGGTAAATGAAGGCTTCAATCAGGTTGTCATTGATTTGCCGGAACCGGTGCAGGGCGAAACACAGCAGGTAGAGCCTTGCTGCTCCCTTGTCCATGCGCTGGAGCTTGTAGAGGGTGTAAAACTTGACGAGCGACGCGTAGTACTTGCCGCTTTCGCATGACAGGCCCGCCAGGTTCAAAAAGGAATGGGCAAATTCATGAAGTGGCGCGAATGTTGTGCGCCGCTCCACTTCAGCCTTGAGTTCTGTCCAGCTGAAATTCTTCGGCTCACGCTTGACAGCGCGGATGGTCATGGTCTGCTCGTCGCCATCCAACAATTTATCCAGATGCTCAATGACAGACGGCGGCGCATGCAGTGCCAGCAGCTGCGTGACACGCACGCCTTCGCCCGCCACGACGCGGCCCACCAAATCCTGTAGCGTGGTGTACTGTGGCGCCACGCACCGGTGGTTTGCGAGATGCTGAAACGTCTCGCGCAAAATGAATACCGGCTGGGTAGATAATGCAGCGGTACGCTGCATCCGCATGACCAGATCATGCTTGGCAGAAGCATCGCAATCGCGGTAGCCCGTCAGCGAAAGGATGGCTTGGCGGATCAGTAACCTGGTCGGCCTGGATGGCACTGACAGGGTGCGGGCATTGACGCCAAAGAAGTGACGCCGAGCCAGATGGCGCAGATCACCCATGACGTCGGCAAGCGCAAACGAAAAGAATTGCTTTTTGGCTTTGAAATACCCCAATTCAAGTGCCTGAAAGATGCCCGCTGACGGCCGGCGCAGTCCAACGCAGGCTTGCTCAGCGTCGCTCATCGCAAAGTAGTGCTGCCGATCCTCGTCATCAAACTGAGGCAAGTTGTAGAGGTCGTTGAGTTCTGGTTGCGTGAGGATATTTAGACGGTGCGATTCGGTGGGTGGCATTGGGTTTGTTCAAAATGAATGAAAACTTTGGCTTGAAATGTACCGCGCATTGAGATAACCTTATTTATCAAAACAGATACAAAAACCTCATAGACTGGCAACATGCAAAAGTACGTGAAAGCCTTGCCGGTCGAACCAAAATCCGTACTGGGGGACGGATTTCCTGATTCGACGGAGCTTGCTGCCCTGCGTGCCTGGTACGAGGGGCTGTCGTCGCGCGCGGCGATTGCCAAGTACCTGGGTGACCGAAAGCTCAGTGGCCAGTCTTCACGCGGCCTGCTGGGTCAAATCCGCCGTCACCTGGCCTTGTTCGCGCGCCAGCGCAAACGCGAGGATCTGGCTTCAGTGTTTGAGCAGCCGGAATCCGGTCGCAGCCAGCATGCCCGTGCGGCGCTGGCCGCCATCGAGCGACTGCGAGGCATGCCTGTGCCGACGCCAAAGATCACCGATGACATCAGCCTGTGGCTCTCGGAGCGCTCCGTGCACGCATTGAGTGTCCACGGCATCAAGACCCTGGCCGATTTGACCGTGCGCGTGCCCCGTCGGCGGCGCTGGTGGACGACTGTGCCTGGGCTGGGAGTGACTGGTGCCAAGCAGATCGAGGCCTTCTTTGCCGAACACCCGCACCTAGCGGGAGTTTCCTAGGCCAGCGCTTCCAATTCCGTGCAAAGTACTGATAGAGAGGGAGTTAACGCGTCTCGCAGTGTATATACGGAAATACTGATTTGCAAAGTGTAGCTGCGTCGCTATACAATAGCTATTGACAGGACTGTGT
>CAMDKT010000268.1 GCA_945900935.1 Candidatus Sulfopaludibacter sp. SbA3
TGTCGACAAGCAGGCCCGGCTGGCGACTCCCGAAGAAGTGAAAACTCTTCGGGACGACCGGGAAGAGAAGCAACGGATTAAGGACCTGGCCTCGTTGCAGGAACGGGTTCGGATGACACGCCTGGCCGAAGATGAGCTGCGTGCGCTGAGAAGCGCGATGCGGCCGTCCGGGAAGGGCAAGTAAGGAGACGGATATGGCGCTCTTTGTGGATGGAAATCCTTCTCAAATCACCGATCTGGCGAACTATGAAAGCTCGATTGTGGAAGTGGCGGCGACCGAAGGCATCGATCTGACGGCGAAGGCGACCGTCGCGGCGCTGGAGGCGGGCCTGGATCTGCAGCGCTTCCTGGTTCAAACGCCGGGCGGGCAACAGTTCACACTTGGACATGTCGCGCTCACCGACGGGCTGAAGCGGTGGCATACGATGCTGACGCTTTCGGCCACGTATCGGGACGCACATTTTCAGCAGCTCAATGATCGTCACAAGCACAAGTGGAAAGAGTATGAGCGACTGGCCACGGCCGCCGGCCGGCAGTTGGTGGAGACAGGCGTCGGCCTGGTGTTCAACCCGCTGCCCAAACCGGTGCAACCGATCCTGGGGCAACTCGCAGGGACGCATCCGGCGCGCACATATTACGTTCGCGTGGAGTGGGTAGACGCCAAGGGCGTGGCCAGTTCACCGAGCGACACAGCCGGCATCACAACGCAGGAAGGCTCGGCGCTGACGGTCCGCGCGATCGGCGCGCCGCCAATGGCGAAGGGCTGGAACGTTTATGCCGGACTACTTGACGACCAGGCCCAAAAGCAGAACAACGCGCCGTTGGCGTTGGGGACAACATGGACGCTGCCGTCAACTGGTCTGGCAACGGGTTCGGCACCCGGCAACGGGCAGACAGCGGAACACTATCTGCGGCACATCAACGTGCTGCAACGAGGGTAATTTCATGGCACAGATCGGAACGACAGCAGTTCAAAAAGCCGCGGGCCTCCTGCGCGCGCCCACCGGCTTGCAGGCCGGTCTGGCGGCCATCGCGCAGGCAAACGGGGTGATATTGCCGGTCCTCGAATTGACGCAAATCATCGCGCAAAACGTGCCGGCGGACGTGATTGAAAAAAGCGCCGGAACCAAGTATCCGGCCTTTTACATTTACTGCGAGAAGCTGCAAAACACATTGCGCGAGAAGTTCCGGCAGTTCTCCGGAACGGCGACGCTCTGTGTGGATGTACGCCTAACGCACGACCGCCTGGAGGGGCTGGACCAGAAGTTGCAGTTGTATGTCGACGCGCTGACCGAAGTGCTCGACGCCAATCGCGGCGATTGGAACAGCGGCCTTTTTTACTCGGGCGGATACACGGTAATTTTTCAGGCCGTGAAACACGGCGGCAAGAACTTTCTCCAGACCGCGAAGGTGAGCTTCGACGTTCAGGTGAGCGTGTAGGCGGGCGGCTACGACGAACGCTCCCTGACGGCGATCGGCTCGGAAACGCTCAGGGGCGCGTGCATTCGAGGCGCGGCACTCGTTCTTCGACCGCTTAGTTCGGTTCGACTGGCAACCGCCGCCGGTACCGATTTGGTGTTTCCGATCCGCTCGCCGTAAGGGAGCGGTTTTCGCGGTCATAGAACCAGCCGGGCGCCGCAACGCGCCTGCATTTTTCAGAACAGGAAGGCAAAGATATGGCTTGTTACATTTCTTCCAATCAGAACCGCTTCTACGCGACGCTGGAATCGAACTTCGGCGCGGTGGTAGCGGCAACGGCGGGTAATCGCATCCCGGCAATCCGCCTTGGCATACAACATGAAACCACGCAGGGGCCGCGCCGCGACAAGACCGGCAGCCGGACTCGCGGCGGTATACCGACGGGCGCGCGGACGCGCACGCAGTATCAGTTGGGAACCTACATGACGAACTGGGGCAACATCAATGCCGAGCCGTCATACGGGCCGCTGATCCGGGGCGCGCTGGGCGCGGCACCATTACTGGACGCGGGCAAAACCGTTTCTTCGGTGAGCGGCAACAACCTGACGTTCGGAGTGGCGCATGGATTTGCGGCCGGTCAGGCCGTGAGTTTCGGCGGAGAGATCCGCTTCGTCGCGGCGGTTATTAACGCGAACACGGTGGAGCTAAACGCGCGGTTTTCGCTGACGCCGACGGCCGGCTCACCGCTCAATCCGACCATCACCTACCGGCCGGCGACGCAGTTGCCGAGCGTCAGCATCTACGACTACTGGAGTCCCGCGACGGCGGTGCAACGGGTATTGTCGGGTGCCGGCGTGGATCGCATGAAGATCAAAGTGAACGCGGACTATCATGAGTTCGAGTTCGCCGGCGACGCGCGGGATTTGATCGACAGCGCGAGCTTCGCATCCGGAATGGCAAGTTTGTCCGCCTTCCCGCCGGAGCCCGCCGTACTGGGCCTGGACTACAACATCATTCCGGGCCACATCGGCCAGGTGTGGATTGGCGCCGGTCCATCGCAGTTTTTCACGCTGACCGAAGCGGAGATCGAGATCAAGAATAACGTGGACATGCGCAAGCGCGAGTTCGGCTACGCCGGTCCGACTTGCATAGCCGCGGGCGAGCGCGAAGTGGGCATCAAGTTCCGGTTGTACGAGAAAGACGACGCGGCGACGATCGGCCTTTATCAGGCCGCGAAGAACCGCACGCCGATCAGTATAATGATCCAGCTTGGACAAAGCGCGGGCCAGTTGTGCGGGGTGTATCTGCCGGGCGTGGTGCCGGAAGTGCCCGAGTTCGATGACCGCCAGCCGCGGCTGGAATGGAACTTTTCTCTGAGTTCGGCGCAGGGTTCGACAGACGACGAAATCCAGATCGCGTTTGCGTAAGCCATGACCTACGAGAGCTTTACCACAGTGGAATCGCACGCCTGTCCGGGCGTGCGATTTCGAGTGCGACGCCTGTCGCTGGCCCGGCGCATGGAACTGGTTCGATTGATTCGCGAGACGGGAGAAAAGCTGGCCTTTCACATGGCGGGCGATAGCGTTGCGGACGCCGCGCAAGCCGCCGAAATTCGGGCGCGCATGGATGCGCTCTACATTCGCTGGGGTCTCGAGGAGATCACCGGCATCACCATCGATGGGGAGCCGGTCTCGCTCGACAACCTGCTGGACCGGGGGCCGGACGCGCTGGCCCTGGAAATCGTTGCCGCCATCAAGGGCGAGTTATTCCTTGACGAGGACGAACGAAAAAACTAACAGTCGCCTTCCAATTTCAATTCGCGAACCAGGCCGCGTGGAAGTGCGACGAATGCCGGCGGAATGGCCTGGAAAAGCAACGCCGTTGCGGTTTTTTGCCGGAGAACGAGCGCGGGGACGAGCGGCCGGTATGGGCGCGCGGACCGGTGTTGTTGACGGAGTGCCCGCAATCTTTTATCCGGCCGGAAAGCTTGACGCTGCTCGAGGAACATCACGTCTGGCGGATGGGCGGGACCGGCGATTTGCGGGAGTATCCGGCCAAGAGCGTGGAAGCGTTCACGGTGCTGGAAAGCGAATTATTGCGGGAGAAAAACCATGGCTCATGAAGAACTGATTGCATTATTGAAAAATCTGCAAGGGTCCGGCGCTGGAAGCGTCTTGAATCCGGGGCTGCTGGCTCAACTGCCATCGCTCATCGCGGCGACCTCGGAACCGTCAGCGACGGCGGGCGGAGCGAAGGGCGGGGCAATTGCTTCGGCGGCTTTGCGCAGCACGGGCGGCGGTTTGACGCTGCTTCCCGTGGTAACCAGCCTGCTGAAACTCTTCGGCGTTGGGAAGCAGAAGGAAGAACTGCCTGCGTTTGGGAAGTATGAACTGCCGGCGCCGATTCGCGCGGAGGCGGGGTTGAGCCAGTCTGGCGAGACCTTCCTCATCGATCGCGGAGTTGGCGACCGAATCCGGCAATTGCCTGCGCCGGCGGGCGCGACGCCATTCGCGGGGACGCCGGCCGCTTCGGCTCAGCCCAGGGCGGGTGCGTCCATCACGGTTAACGTGCAGGCGATGGATAGCCAATCGTTCCTGGACCGGCGCGAAGACATTGCGCGCGCGGTGCGGGAAGCGATGCTGGAATCGCACAGCCTGAACGACATCGTGAGCGAACTCTAGGAGCAAGATCATGCAAGAGTTTCCACTATTAAAATCAGGCGCTGTGGCGCAGTACCCGGCGCAAAGAGCGATTCGCTTTTCGACGCAAGTGATGCGGTTTGTGGATGGCAGCGAGCAACGGTACCGCGAATTCAGTGGACCGCTGCGGCGGTGGGTCATCCAGTTAACCGCGCTCGACGAGGAAGAACTGGAAGCGATGGAAGCGTTCTTTCTGGCTGAGCAGGGAGGCTATGGAACGTTCTCCTTCGTTGACCCTTTCGACGATGTTGCGTACGCCGATTGCAGCCTGGAAAACCCGGATGCCTTTTTCGATTACACAGGATTTCACGATGCCCGCACGAGGCTGGTTGTGCGGCAGAACAGGTAACCCATGCGCTACTTTCCACAACTCGAAACACGGACGGCGGGGCAGTATCCGCTGCGCCGGGAGCGGCATGAACGCGTGGTGCGGCATGAATCGCTCGATGGCCGGCTGCGGTCTTTTTATGACGGGAATGCGAGCCGAGTGGGCTGGGTGCTGCAGTATGAGGGCCTCACCAACGCCGAGCGTTCCGCGATTGACTCGCTGTTTGCGGCGTGCGAAGGCCGGTTGCAAGACTTTGTGTTCCTGGACCCGGCGGCGAACCTGCTCCGATGGAGCGAGAACTACGGCCAAAGTGTCTGGACGGCCGATCCGCTGATTGCGAAGCAGCCAGCGCCGGATGACCCTTGGGGGACGACGCGGGCCACGCTGATCACCAATAACGGCGGAGCTTCGCAGGGAATTCGGCAGACCATCAACGCCTCCGGGACGCTGCAGTATTGCTTCAGCGGCTACTTCGGCGGAACGGGGAAGTTCAAGCTGCGGATCGATTCCGGCGGCGTGGTAGTAGAGCGGGGGTTTCCGCCGCCCGGCGCATGGAAGCGCTATTCGGTGGCCGCCCAGCCGGGATCAAACGCCGAAACGGTGACCTTTAGCCTGGTGCTGGACCCGCTGGAAACAGTGAAAGTAACCGGCCTGCAGACGGACGCGCAACCGGCGTCAGGCGGGTATCGGCGGACCACTTCGCGCAGCGGACTTTATCTGAAGGCGCGGTTTGCGGAAGACGAATTGGCCTGGACGCAACAGGCACCGAACAACAACGCGGTCGAGATACGAATCGAAAGCCGCCCCTATTAACTGTACGCCTGGAGGCGAGGACCCCATGCCCACGATATTCGAAATGAAAGAACAGGAAGTTCTCCAAACCCCGATTCTGCTGTTCGATTGCGAACTTCGCAACGGACAGCACGAGTACTGGGCGACGCACCAGGTGACGTTTGCCGGGAACCTGTATTTGCCGACGCTCGTAGACCATAGCCAGTTTGATTTGCGCGCGCAATCGGAGGACGGTATTGACGCGACGGCGAAGATTTCGCTGACGCTCGCCAATACGGATTCGCGCTATTCGCAAGTCGAGCGGACGATTGGCTGGAAGGGTGCCAAGCTGACGGTACGCTTCTTGTTCTTCGACATGAAGAACGCCGCGGCGGTGACGGAGGACGCGGTGCTATTTCGCGGCATCGCGAACGCGCCGGAGAACATGCGCGAGTCAACGCTGCGGCTTTCGTTCAATAACCGGCTGAATTTTCAGCGCGTGTTGTTGCCCGAAATTCGTATCCAGAAGCGTTGTCCGTGGATGTTCCCCGGCGACGCGGCACAACGGGTGGAGGCCATTAACGGCGGGGCGCGAGGCGCTTACTCGCCGTTCTTCCGTTGCGGCTATTCGGCTGGGGAAACGGGCGGCGTTGGCAACTTGAACGGCACGACGCCGTACACTTCGTGCGACTACACGCGGAGTTCTTGCGAGCAGCGCGGGATGTTCAAGATCGACGGCGCGAACAAGATCACCAGGCGATTTGGGGGCGTGGAGTTCGTGCCGTCGAGCGTGCTGGTGCGGGGTTATGGTGAGAAGGGTTCGCACGCCAGCGGGCCGATCGACAACGAGGCGAAGTACAACGACGTGGTGCCTCTGATTTATGGCACGGCGTGGGTGCAGCCTCCGGTGACGCTGGCGCGCAACGATGGAAACCTGACGCGGATGGAAGTGCTGCTGGGCGCGGGCGAGATGCAGAGCGTCATCAAAATCGTCGTCAACGACATTGAGATTCCGCTGGGGTCGGCGGGCCGCGATATGACTTCGACCGGCTGGTACAACGTAGTCAGCTACGGCAACCGGACGGGCGATTTCAATTTAGACTTCAGCGATGGCACGGGCAATCCGGCGGGCGACCCGTATGGAAGCATGGCGGTGGTGTCGGTCGTTGTGCCGAATCGCGTTCATGAGGGCCGTTCTCTGCCGCGCGTGCAAGCGCTGGTTCAGGGGATGAAGCTGCCGACTTACGATACAAACGAGGCCTTCACCGGCAACGTGTTCACAAGCAATCCGGCGTGGGTTTTGCTGGACGTTTTACGGCGGAGCGGCTGGGTGGATGGCGAGTTGGATATAGCGAGTTTTGCCAGGACCGCGCTCTATTGTAACGATCCGATCAGCACGCTGGATCTGCACGGCAACGCGATCACCATTCCGCGATTCCAGTGCAATCTTGCGCTGCGGCGGAGAAGGAGCGCGGCGGATGTTCTGCGCGGGATTCGCACGAGCGCGGGGTTGTTATTGAGCTTCGGCAATGGCGGGAAATTGCAGTGCCGGTTCGAGTCGACGCTGGCGGTTCAGCACGCCGTAAAACCGGGTGGCAGCAATGCGACGGAGCTGTTGTTGAACGGCTGGCCGGCGTACGAATTCGGCGATGGATCGACGGCCGCTGGCGGGCTGCTTCTCGGCCATGACGGCGCGCCGAAGATCCGGTTCTTCAGCCGCGGTTCGGCTGACGCGCCGAACCGGTTCAGTGTGGAGTTTCAAGACGCGTTCAACGAGTTTCAACAGGACAGCGTTTCGCTGGTGGACGTGGAAGACGTGTTGGCGAGCGGGCAGGAGACGAGTGTGGCCCTGCCTGCGCTGGGCCTGGCGAACTTCGATCAGGCGACGCGGATGGTGAAGTTGCAACTGCTGAAATCGGTGAAGGGCAACTTGTATGTCGAGTTTGAAACCAGCGTTCGCGCCATCGGGCTGCGGCCGGGGGATTTGATCACGTTGACCTACAACAAAGAGGGCTTCTTGCGGCAGGCGTTCCGGGTGCTGAAATTGGCACCGGGGCTGAATCACCGGACGACGGTGATCACGGCGCAGTTTCACAACGATGACTGGTATGTGCTGACGGCGGGCAATGGCGCCGAATCGAGCGGACGGCAGCCGAAGTACGAGTTGGGATTGCCGCGTCCGCTGGGCGGGTCCGTCATTGATGAAGACGGCATCGCGCAATTTGGAATAACCGAGAGCTACGACGACGGGACGGATGGATCGGCGCAAACGCGGCTGACGGCAAAGTTCACGACACCTGCGAAGCCTTCGGCGAGCCGCGCGGGTAGCCCGCTGGTTGGGTTCTCAACGTTGTCGCAGGGGACGGGCGGGACGCTGAAGGGCGATCAGGCGCTTTATTACGCGCTGACGGCGATAGATAGCGGCGGTGCCGAAAGCGGTTTGTCGTTCATCGTCCGCGCCGTGATTCCGCCGGGGACGAACACGAATCGGGTCACGCTGCAAGGCCTGAGTTTTAGCGGCGGGACGCAGGCGTTTCATGTTTACCGTGGCGTCAGCCCGCAGCAGTTGAACCGGATCGCGAGCAATATCACGGTGGCGGCGACGTACACCGA
>CAMDKT010000269.1 GCA_945900935.1 Candidatus Sulfopaludibacter sp. SbA3
CGTTTGCATCTCGCCCCACACTGCGTCCCAATTCGATTCCATTGCCCGGTGCCGAGCGGCCAGGCCCATGCGCCGGGCCATCGTCCGATCCTGGGCCAGTTCGACAACGCAGCGAAGAAAAGCCGCGTCAGAGGCGGTGATAAAGCCGGTTTCGCCAGAGCGAACGATGAACTTAGGCCCGCCATCGGCGGTTACCACGGCCGGAACGCCGGAAGCCAGCGCTTCCAGCACCACATTGCCAAAGGTATCGGTCCGGGAAGGGAATACGAATATATCCATGCTGGCGTAGGCGTCCGCCAAGGCTTCGCCGAGCAAAACACCGGGCAGGACAGCGTGCTTCATTTCGGTGGCGAGGCGTTCCCTCTCAATCCCGTCTCCGGCGATGAGAAATCGGAAATTTTCGATCCCGGCGGCGATGAGGGCATCCTCAATCCGGCAGAGGAAGTGGATGTTTTTTTCGACCGTCAGGCGGCCAACGTAACCAATCGTGAGAGCCGGACCGGCGGGGCGGCGGCGGGCGGGGGTGAAGAGAGCGGTGTCAACACCGCGGCGCATTAGGTAGCCGGGCCTGGAGCAGTAGCCGGCGAGCATCTCGAGCAGTTCGCGGTTGGGCGCCATGATCGTGTCGGCCATCCGGTAGAAGTAGCCGAGCGCCTGCATGGAGCCGCCCTCGGCCGCCTTCCCCAACCCGTGCCGCAGCCCGCCAGGCAGGAACGGCGTCACCTTTTCCAGGCGGAGGCCGGCGTATTCATGCAGATTGGTGTGCCAGGACGCGCAGATGGGGACACCCAAAGATTTGGCGAGCACAAGGCCGAGCGTGCCGACGTCACCGGGTCCGGTGATATGAACGACGTCCGGGGCGAAGGCGCGGAGCCGCCGTTGGACTTCTTCGCGATGCCGGTAGAAGAGCAGGTCGTAACGGAAATCGCGGTCAAGAGCAAAGCTGGCCGGCCCGCGGCGGAGTTGGTAGCGGATCACGGACCCGGAGACGGACAAGTCCGCATTCGGCCCGCCATGCACCACGAAAAACGGGCTATTATGCTGCTCGGCGAGGGCGGTGAGGGTGCGGCAAGTATGGGCGACCCCATTGACTTCGCCGAAAGAGTCGGCGAAAAACGCAACGCGACAATTTTTCATCCAATTGGCTCCTCTTGCCGTTCGGCGAAGGCGAAACGGAGGGCGTTGCGCACGCCCCGATGCTGGAAGATGCGCATGGCGGCAATGAAGTTTCGAACGATGCCGGGGCCCGCGCCCTGCCACATGGCGGTCATGCTATGGATTTGCCCGTCGTCTTCGCGGAAGAAGATACGGTCGGACCAGAGTTCCCGGCCGGGATATTCGGGATAGTCGCGGAGAGCGTCCCACATGGTTTCGGCGCAACGGACATTGTGGGGCTCGCGGTATTGGGGCAGGAAGAGTACATCGCTGCGCTTTTCGGCGCGGATTTCGTGGGCGAACTCGACGAAAGTGGCGGCGTTGGTGAGGTTAATGTTGGCGTTGGGCTCGCAGCCGTGACGGTCGCCGCCGGAGACGAGGGGCAGGCCGGTATCGTCACCCATTTGCATGATCCGGCGATTCTCGGCCCAGGGCCGCAGTCCGTTGAGTTCCAGAGCGTGCAGATAGGGCGAGAAGCGGCTGATAAATTCGAGGACCATCTCCAATTGGCCGCCAGGACCGATGCCGCCTTCGTCCCAAAGAGGGTGATTGACGATGGTGAGCACCCCGGGAATGGCATGCAGGCCGGCGAAGATGTCGCGCAGAACTTCGACGCGAGGGCGTGCGGTCCAGAGCGCGAAGAGCCGCATCCAGTCTGTGGCGTCAGCGGCGGGCAGATTATGGACGCCGATGTGAAGAAAGCTCGGGCCGTAGGGTACGGTCCATTCCACAGACACGGGCGCTTCGATGGAAAGGAGTTGGAGTTCGCGGCCAGCGTCGATGGAATCGTGGTCAGTGAGGGAGACCATCGGTTCCAGGCCGAGATCCTGAATCTGCTTGGCTTCCAGGCGGAAGGCGTCGGCGGCGGGCAGCGGCGGTGTCCACCACGCGCGGTTGTAATCCAATTCGCGGCCTTTTTTTCGGAGGAAAGTGCGTTCGTGTTTCCGGATGATACCGGAAACAATGGGAATCCGGTAGGCATGGCGAGGGAGGAACGCCATGTTTTCCCGCGAATGGAGTGTATGCGAATGCAGAGAGATACCGCTGCGAAAATTCGCCGCGGCTTCGCGGTTCTTCCACGACCGGTGAATTGAGGACTTGCGGTAATTGTTGGGCATCCGCTTATAGCGTCGCTTGCCGCCGTCACAATGAGATGTTCGTGAATTGAAATTCGCGTTTCAAAGACGATAAAACTCGCGCGCGGTGCCCCCCAGGAGCTGTTCTCTTAAATCGATAGATTGAGCGCCCAAGCACTGGGTAAATGCAGCTAAAGTCTCCTTCCATGTCCCTCCGGCGTAGGGCCAGCCGGAGGCGAACATGAGCCGCTGGGGGCCGGGGTCTCGCAACATTTCCTGTAGTTTGTGTTTTTTCTCGTTCGTCGCCGGCAGTTGAATTCCGGTGAGCTTGATGTAGACGTTGGGCGGGAGTCCGGCGTGCTCGGGTATCCCGATCAGGGCAGTGCGGCCGGCGACGGGGAATGGCCAATATTGCGCGTCGATTTCAGCCGAAAGACCGCGTTGTGACAATTCGGTGAGAGCCTCCGGATCGGGGTGCGTGAGGCGGACCGAGGTGATGAGCGAATGGTCCGGGACCTGAGCGAGCTGATCGGGATGAACGGTGGGGACGACGCGGCGGATGTATGGGTATTTTTCGGCGAGGGCGAGAGCGGCATCGAGCGAGCCCTCATGCGGAACATAAATGGAGCCGGAAAATTTGTTCCGATCCAGAATTTTGCCATACCAGTCCGGGCCTTGGTTTGGAGGGAAAAAGGAGTGCTGCGCATCGATTCGAAACATAATGAAAGGTGTAGCCGCTTTCCCACTATTGTAAGAAGGATGTTCAGAATAATGTTATTTCGATGGTCGCTGATTGTAATGCTGCTGGGCGCGGCGGGTTGCTCGCGTGAGCGCTCTTCGGTGGCCGTGGATGCGGCGCTGTTGACACAGGTGCCCGGCGACACGATCGCGCTGGGGGCGATGCGGGTGAAGGCGCTTCGCGGGACGGCGGCCTGGAAAAAGCTGTTGGAGCAGCCGGGCGTGAATGCGCAATTAGATAAACTCGCGGCGGAGACAAGTTTTGACCCGCGCAAAGATTTGTGGGAAATCCTTTGGTCGACGAATGGGAAGGACACGCTGGTGTATGCCCGGGGTGAGTTCGCGCCGATGGGGCTGGAGCCGAAAATACAGCGCGAAGGCGTGCAGCGGATGAGCTATAAAGGTTCGATGTTGCTGGGGAATGAAGAGAGCGCGGTGTGGTTTGTGAACTCGTCGACGGGGGTATTCGGGCGCACGGCGAAGATTCGGGAGTTGATTGATTCCCGCGACGCCAGGAAACCGGGGCCATCGGCGGCGTTGCGCGAACGAATCGACGCATTCCCGCCAAACGCCCATTTCTGGGCCGTGGCCGATGCGGCGGCGATGCCTTCGTTTGAGAGCGGACCGCGAGGCGGGATGGCCGCGAATTTTCTGCAGAATCTGCCGAAGCTGATGCAATCGGTAAAGATGGTGTCGATGCATTTGAGCTTGCAGGACGGCATGGCGATGGAAACGACGGCGTATTGCGATAGCGAAACAGGCGCGCGGCAACTTCATGATTCGCTGCGTGGGATGGTGGGATTGGCCCGCATCGCATTACCGGAAAAGCAAAGGACGATGCTGTTGCCGCTGCTGGACGCGGTGGATGTCAGGCAGAAGCAGACGGAAACGACCTTGCTGGCTCGGTTGACCGTGCAGCAGTTTGAGAATATGCAGGCGTTGTCGCTGCCTATCGCTAGTGCTTCTTCACCGGAATAGCGTCGCCCAGGTTCATTGACCCGCCGCCCTCGGAAACGTAGTTCCGGTTCCAGTTTGGAATCTCAACGGTGACGTCACCCTTCACGATGCACTGGCACCCGAGACGGGAATGCAGCGACAAACCAGGGGCCAACTCCACGCGATCCGCCTCATCGTCTTCCATTTCCGAAAGATTTCCATCGCCCGATTTCACGATCACGTGGCAAGTGGTGCAGGCGCAACTGCCGCCGCAGGCGTGTTCCAACTGCAACCCATGGTTGAGCGCGATATCCAGCAGGGACCCTTGCAGGCCGTGTTCGGAGTACGGCATCGTCTCCGGATTGTAGTCGAGCGTGATGTTTTCGGGCAGAAACGTAACTTTAGGCACTTCCTTTTAAGAGTAACCAATGCGACCTCCGGATGCAGAAATCCATTTGTCGATCTTTTTGATCGGGTGTGATATGATTCCATTGAGACCGAATGGAATCCAACTCTCGCAGTGTCGCCAAAGCTATCAGCTACCGGGTGCTTGGCTCGTTGGCGACGGGTTTTCTTGTTTATTTCATGTCGGGCGACTGGAAGCTTTCGGCGAGCGCTGGGATTGCGGATTCGGTGGTTAAGCTGGGGCTCTATTTTGTACACGAGAGAGTCTGGAACCACATTGGTTTTGGGCGGCCGAAGCCACCTGAATACGAGATTTAAGAATATACTGACAAGAAGTGCTTTCAAAACTTGAATCGCGCATTCTCAGCGCGGTTTCCCAACACATTCTTATCCGTTATGGCGTAGAGATCCCGGTGGCATTGGAGCAGCCGCGTCAGGCATCGTTTGGCGAGTTTGCCTTGCCGGTTGCCTTTCAACTTGCCCGCCAACTGAAGAAAGCGCCGCGGGCGATTGCCGAGGAACTGGTGGCGGAGTTGCCGACAATCGATGGCGTGCAATCGCTGGAAGCCGCCGGCGGCGGGTATATCAATTTGCGGTTGAATCGCGAAGCGTTATGCGCGGCGGCGATTGCGCCGTCTGCCATTGCGGCCGCGGCTGGCGACGGCAAAGTGATCGTCGAACACACCAACATCAATCCGAACAAAGCCGCCCACATCGGCCACTTGCGGAATGCGATTCTGGGCGACACGTTCGTGAAGATGCTGCGGGCGAGCGGGCAGAACGTGGAAGTCCAGAACTACATCGACAACACCGGCGTGCAAGTGGCCGATGTCGTCGTGGGCTTTCACTACCTTGAAAAAATGGGCCAGGCCGATGTCGAGGCGCTGCTCGCGCAGGAAAAATTCGACTACGCCTGTTGGGACTTGTACGCGCGGATTTCGCAGTACTACAAAGACAATCCCGAGGCGCTGCAATGGCGTCGCGACACGTTGCACGCCATTGAATCGGGCGAGGGCGAGTTGGCGGAATTGGGCCGGATCGTGGCCGATGCGATTGTGGAATGCCACATGAACACGATGTGGCGGCTGGGCATTCAATACGACGTGCTGCCGCGCGAGAGTGAGATTCTTCACCTAAAATTCTGGGCCTCCGCGTTTGAACAGTTGAAGGAGCAGAAGGCGATTTATCTGGAGACCGAAGGCAAGAACAGCGGCTGCTGGGTGATGCCGGGATCGGCGTTCGACGAAAATCGCGAGGACGAAGATTCGAAAGTCATCGTTCGTTCCAATGGCACCGTGACTTATGTCGGTAAAGACATCGCGTATCAGATGTGGAAGTTTGGCTTGCTCGGCAAGGACTTCTATTACCAGCCGTTTCGCACCTATTCCGACGGACACCCGGTGTTCGTTTCCACTGCCTCGCCCGATGGCGCGGCGGCGGTCTCCTTTGGCGGCGGGCGCAAAGTGTTTAACGTCATCGACTCCCGGCAGAGCTATTTGCAGGACGTTGTCGTCGCCGGGTTGAAGGCGTTGAACTATCACGCACAGGCGGCCAATTCGATTCACTTCAGCTATGAAATGGTGGCGATGTCGCCGCGCGCTTGTGTCGAGATGGGCATCGAACTCAGCGCCGAAGATCAAGCCAAACCGTATGTCGAAGTGAGCGGGCGCAAAGGCCTGGGCGTGAAGGCCGATGACTTGATTGACAAGCTGATCGACTCCGCGTTGGCGGAAGTCGGCAGCCGCAATGCGGACAAAACGGACGATGAAAAGTTCGCCGCGGCTTCGGCAATTGCCATCGGCGCGCTGCGTTATTTCATGCTGAAGTTCACGCGCAATACGGTGATCGCGTTTGACTTTCAGGAAGCGCTCAGTTTCACCGGCGAAACCGGTCCCTACGTCCAATACGGCGCGGTTCGCTCGGGGAAAATATTGCTGAAAGCCGGCGATTTGCCGGACTACGCGGCAGTGCTGACCGGCGCGGTTTGCGCGCGATTGCTGGAAGACGAGGGCTTGTGGCAGCACCTGTTGGCGGTGTCGCGCACCGATCAGGCGATTGCCGCCGCGCTTACCGCCGGTGAACCCGCGCACTTGGCGCGATTCGCATTTCAATTAACCCAGCAGTACTCGAGTTTTTATCGCGACTACCCCGTTATTCAGGAATCGGACGCTGAGAAGCGAGCCTTCCTTCTCTGGCTAACCGGGCAATTTCGGGCGCAATTGGACCGAACGCTCCATATTTTGGGCATCCAAGTCCCCGCGTTCATGTAAGATTCACAAGGATTTCAATGGCAAGCAAGAACACATTCGGAGCCGCAAAGACACTTACCGTTGGCGGCGAAAACTATACGATTTACAGTCTTCGGGCATTGGAGGCGAAGGGCGTCACGAATCTCTCGCGCCTGCCTTATTGCATCCGCGTGCTGCTTGAAAACATTGTTCGCAATGAGGACGGCGTTTCCTTCAAAGCGGCCGACGCGGAGTACGTCGGCAAATGGGACACGGCCGGGCCGGCGCAGGACATCAACATGATGCCCGCCCGCGTGCTGCTGCAGGACTTCACAGGCGTGCCCTGCGTGGTCGATCTGGCCGCCATGCGTGACGCGCTGGCCGCCATGGGCGCCGACCCGACGAAAGCCAATCCGCTCATCCCCGTTGATTTGGTCATCGATCACTCCGTGCAAGTCGATCACTTCGGCGCGGCCGATTCCTTCGACATGAACACGATCCTGGAGTACCAGCGCAACCGCGAGCGCTACCAGTTCCTGAAGTGGGGGCAAATGGCGCTGCGAAACTTCCGCGCCGTGCCGCCCGAAACCGGTATTGTTCATCAAGTCAATTTGGAGTATCTCGCGCCCGTAGTGTTCACGAAGACGGAAGGCGATGAAACCGTTGCCTATCCCGATTCGCTCGTCGGCACCGATTCGCACACGACGATGATCAACGGAATCGGCGTTGTGGGCTGGGGCGTTGGCGGCATTGAAGCCGAGGCCTGCATGCTTGGCCAGCCCATCACGATGCTGTTGCCGCAGGTTGTCGGCTTCAAGCTCCATGGCCGGTTGAAGGAAGGCGTGACGGCAACGGATCTGGTCCTCACCGTGACGCAGATGCTGCGCAAGAAGGGCGTGGTCGGCAAGTTTGTTGAGTTCTTCGGCGACGGCGTTGCCGCGTTACCGCTGGCGGACCGCGCCACCATTGCCAACATGGCCCCCGAATACGGTGCCACCATTGGCTTCTTCCCGGTTGACGAGCAGACACTCCTCTACCTTCATTTATCCAATCGCAGCGAGCAGCAGATCGCGCTGGTTGAGGCCTACGCGAAGGAGCAGGGGCTCTTCCTGGAACAGGGCGCGCCCGATCCGCTTTACAACGATACGCTGGAACTCGAACTCTCCACTGTCGTGCCCTCGATGGCCGGTCCCAAGCGTCCGCAGGATCGCGTCGAACTTCCCGATGTGAAGGCCAACTTCATGTCCACGCTTGGCGGGGAAATCAAGGACGGCGGCGTTGTGAAAGATGGC
>CAMDKT010000270.1 GCA_945900935.1 Candidatus Sulfopaludibacter sp. SbA3
AAAGCGGTTCCAGTGGTGGACGGAATATATAAGAAGTTAATGGCCGTACAGGTCACACTGCTGCCGAAGAGTAAGTTAGGCCAGGCGGTGAACTACGCGTTGAACCAGTGGCCGCGGCTCACGAAATTCTTGCAGTATCCCGAAATCGAGCTATCGAATAACTTAGCGGAGAATTCGATGCGGCCAATCGCGGTCGGCCGGAAGAACTGGATCCACGTAGGCAGCGTCGAGGCGGGGCCGAAGGTGGCGGCGATTCTCTCGGTTGTGGAAACGTGCAAGCGATTGGGGATTCCGGCGCGCGAATATCTCGCCGATGTGCTGCCGGGGCTGGCCGACCGGAAGGTGTCCGAGGTTGCCGCGCTTACGCCGATGGCGTGGAAGTCTCGCCGGTCAGCCTAATTCATGTCCGGCCGGCTCGCAACCATGGGGTTCGCCGAACGCTTACTTTCAGTGTAAGGCGCTGCATCCGGAATTTCGCGAAGTAGGCGTGATCGACTTCGAAGGACCGGACAGGTTCTAGGCCGAGTTCGAGATTATCGAGCATTTGGACGAGCTTCGCACCGTCGATGAGTTCGATGGGCTGGACGCCGTCGCGGGAGGACTCGCGCCGGGCCTCGATGGTGAATGTGCCGGTGGTTAGTATGATCCCTTTGTCTGTTCGCCCGGCCTATAGTTCGGAAGGGTTCGCCCCAGAATCAGCTTAGGCGCTCCATTGCCAGCATGGAAGCATCGTCTGTAGCGCCTGCGGGTTTGGACCACTCTTCCACCCGATTCATCACCGAGGATAGGCTTTCGCCCAATGTTGAATCCCGGCTGGTCTCAAGTGTCTCCAGCAAGCGGGCTAATCCGAACTCCTCCTCGGCGCGGTTCTCCGCTTCCAGAATGCCGTCACTGCAAAGATACAGCCGGTCCCCTGGGGAAAGCCGCACCGTATGCTCCTCATAGGTTGCGCTCGCCAGAAGTCCCACCGGCATTCCACCGGTCTTCCCTATGCCATGGCCGGAGCGGCGGTTGAGGTGTATTGGACCGAGGTGCCCGGCAGCTGCATAACGAAATTCTCCCGTATTCGTATCCAGGATTCCGTAGATCATCGTGAAAAATACTGGAGCTTGCGGGCCGGAGAGGAAGTGTCGGTTCAGATGGGAAGCCAATTCCGCCGGCGGCGTAAGGCGAAACCCGGTTGAGCTGTCCGTTCTCGGCTGATAGAGAAAGGAGCGATCCGGCACTGCCGACAGCATGTGAGTAAGAGTGACCGACAGTAGGGCCGCTTTCACACCGTGCCCCGATACGTCAAGTACGTAAAGAGCAACGTGGCTATCGTCGAGCGAAAGTACATTGAGTGAGTCGCCGCCCACCTCGGTGCACGGCCGGAACCGGTATGCAAATGTCATGCCCGGAAACTTCGGCATCTCAGCCGGCAAAAGGGCTTGCTGCAGCTCCGCAGCCGCGTCCAGGTCGCGTTTCATCTCCCGGCTAGCCGTTTTCAAACGTTCATTTGCGGTCCGGAGGGCTTCCCTTGCGTCCATCTCCATGGTTACATCCGACTGAACCCCAATGAAATGCGTCACCGCTCCCAAGGCATTCAAAACGGGTGTGATCGAGAGTCGGTTCCAAAATGGGGAGCCGTCCTTACGGTAGTTCCGCAGTTGGACCGTAACCTCCCGCTTCTCCCGAATTGCGCTTCGCAGCGTGTCCACCGCCGCTGCATCGGTGCCGGGGCCTTGGAGGAATCGGCAATTACGGCCCAATACATCGCCCACGGCATAGCCGGTGAGCCGCTCGAACCCCGCGTTCGCATAGATCAAGGGTTGATCCGGCAAGTTAGCATCAGCGATTGTGATGCCCTCAGCGCTCGCCGAAAGCGCCCGGTCCTTCAGCTCTAACTGCGCCTGGATCCGTTCGCTATCTAGCGGCTTGGCTGGAACAGCGTTGGCTGTTTTCAATGTCAATGGGGTACCTGCTCCGTACAGTATACTCAAAAACGTTTCTCGCTCGAACATGAGCATCACCAAACACCGTTGATTGCCGCCAGGATGAAAGTTTCCGCCCATGCCAATTCAACACACGTGCGTCAACATGCCGCAGACTTGGCGGCAGTTTTTCAACCCGGCCTTCCTCTCTGGTATTTCCGTCGAACCAGGCCTTTGCCTACGGCGGTCGGCCGGCCCGCTTTTGGGATGTCCAGCTTGGTCGTCGGTCCCGCAATGGCTCACCACGGTTTTCTCTCAAAAATAATAAGACCTCAAGAAAGCTGAGCTCATCCTAACCAGCGTGAAGGTTAGAACCATCACTAAGGAGAATTTTAGATGAAACGTTTCTTTTCGCTTTTCGCGCTGGCAGTTGGATTGTCGGTCGCGGCCCAGGCGGCCGACATCGTCGACACAGCCATTCGAGCGGGCAACTTCAACACTCTTGTGGCAGCTGTAAAAGCGGCTGGCCTGGTAGATACCCTCAAGAGCGCCGGCCCGTTCACGGTCTTCGCGCCCACCGACGAAGCCTTTGCCAAGTTGCCGGCGGGGACAGTGGAATCTCTGCTGCTGCCGGAGAACAAGGCCAAGTTGCAGAGCATTCTCACCTATCACGTGGTATCGGGCAAGGTGTTGGCAAAGGATGTAGTAAAACTGGACTCTGCCAAGACCGTGCAAGGGCAGAGCGTCACCATCAAGAGCATGAGTGGTGGCGTGATGGTGGACAATGCCCACGTCACCAAGACCGACATCCTCACTTCCAATGGCGTGATCCACGTTATCGACATGGTCATTATGCCGAAGTAAGTGTGTCCTGAAAGGAGCTGTGTTACGAAGCCTGGGGAGGCGCCGGATCAGCCGGAGCTTCCCCAAAATAGCGTTTGGTGACTTGATGACGGTGGTGGAACATCTGATGCAGAGCGAGTTGTACGGCCCATGCAAACAATCGATTGGTCCAAGTGCCGCCGGGCAGTTGATACTGGATGCGATCGGTCAAACGCGTTGCATGGCCCAACGCCTCAAATTCATGGCGATGCGTCCATTCGGTGAATGGCCCGCGTATCTGGCGGTCATCAAAGAAGCAGTTCTTTTCGTACGCTGTGTGCAGCGCGTCCCAATGGAATGGACCGATGCGAAGTTCGACGCGGGAGCCCGGCTCCAGGCCTCCGGTTTTTCGAATCACGCGGACGGGTGGGAATGCGGGACTCAATAGCCGCAGGGCGCCTGGCCGTTCATGGAAGGCGAACACGGCCTCTATGGGCGCTTCGATTACGACGCTTTTTAGAAACGCGGGCACCCTAGCGGCCTTTCCGGGCATGGGCGGCAATACCGCGCAGCATGCCGCCGAAGACGAACTGGTGCAGAGGAAATACGCAGTACCAATAGGCGCGGCCCAACAATCCGATTGGATCGAACGTGGCTGTCTGCCGAATGACGGAGCCGGTGGAATCCCCGGTGACTTCGAACTCGAGCCAGGCGCGGCCTGGAAGTTTCATTTCCGCCGCCAGCCGTAAAAGGCGATCGGGCTTTATTGCCTCCACCCGCCAGAAGTCCACCGCGTCACCCACGCGAAGAGATTCGGGATCGCGGCGGCCGCGCCGGAACCCGACACCGCCGGCCGCCTGATCAAGGAGCCCTCGGAATGCCCACAACCAGTTCGCGTAATACCAGCCCCTGTCACCGCCGATGCGCCGGATTGGGGCGAAGGCGTTTTTCGGGGACACTTGCACGTGGATGGTTCGGGAATCGATCAATGCAGACGGCCCGATGGCCTCAATGGCCTGCTCCATCGCCTCGCGAATCCCGCAAGGGCGGATCTTGAACTCGCGCAAGGATGCTTGATCATTGACAACGGTGGGGTGGCGAATGCTGTCAATTAACTTGCGCCCCACGCGGACATAGATAGGCGTGACCAGCCCTAGCCAGAGACTCGATAGACGCGGGGACAGGAAGGGGACCGAGATCACGAGGCGCTTCAACCTTCGTTGCCTCGCGTACTCCTTCATCAAGCCACCGTAGGACACGCGATCCGCACCGCCGATTTCGAAGATCCTGTTTTCACCGGCAGGCAGATCCAAGGCGGCGATCAAATAAGCGATCAGATCGGCAATGGCGATCGGTTGAGCGGCGACCGAAACCCAGCGCGGCGCGATCATGACGGGAAGCCGATCGACCAACACGCGGACCATCTCAAAAGACAAGCTTCCGGAGCCGATGACGATGGAGGCCCGGAACTCGATTACGGGAACGCCCGTCGACTTGAGGATTTCGCCCACTTCGTGCCGGCTGCGGAGGTGGGCGGAGAGCTGGTGAGTATCGTCGCCCAGGCCGCCCAGATATACGATCCGCTGAACTCCCGCCGCCCTCGCCGCCTGGGCGAAGTTTTGCGCCGCGACCCGGTCTTGCGCTTCGAAGGAACCCGGCGAACCCATCGAGTGGATCAGGTAGTAAGCGGTATGCACTCCGGCCATGGCGGCGGGAAGCGAATCTGCTTCCAGAACGTCGCCGCGCACCACCTCCAGACCCTCGAACCCCTTTGCTTGAAGAGAGTCCGGCCGGCGCGCCAGACCGCGCACCCGATAGCCAGCGGCCAACAAAGCCCGCAGCAACTCGCCGCCCACGTAGCCCGTCGCGCCGGCAATAAAGACGAGTGGTTTCATGTTGTCTCGCTCCCCTGTTCTTCGAACAACTGCTGAATGCGTTGGTAACGGTAATCGAATATCTTACGCACGTCGGCGCGCACCTTCAAATTATGAGCGATTTGGCCAAGGAAACCGAAAGGCAGCACGTATCTCACGACGTCGATCATTTTAGTTCGCTCCCCGTGGGCCTCAAAGCTGTGTGTGTGGCGCCAGAGTTTGTAGGGCCCCGATCTTTGCACATCGATGAAGCGATGAGGGGCGTCCCAGTGGCGGATTTCGGTTCGCCAGAATAGCGGGATGCCATGTAGTCGCAGCCGGTAGCGGATTTCGGTGCCCTCAGAAATATAGGGTGAATCCATCGAGAGAATCCAGAAGCCCAGCCAGGGCGGAGTAATTCGCTCAAGGTTGCGGGCGTCGGCGAAGAACTCAAATACTTCGCCGATGGGTCTCGGGATCCATTGTTCGCGTCGCAGCGTGTGAAACTTCATGCCGGCACCTCGAACAGGTAATGCGACACGATCCACTCGGAGCCGCCGCGGTAGCCCCATAGTTCGGCGCACGCCATGAAGAAGATTCGCCAGCGAACGAACCACTTCAGCGCCTCGGGCTTGCCATAGACTCCGGAGAACAGCTTCAGCAGTTCTTCGCGCCGTTGGTCCATATTGACGAGCCAGGCTTCGGCGGTCCTCTGGTAGTGCCCGCCATTCACCACCCAGTGCTCGCGGATCTTGACGTCGTCCTGGAACTGGAGCAGCAGGTCATCGCTGGGCATCTGTCCGCCGGTGAAAAAATGTTGCGCCATCCAATCGGTGGAGTCCTTGACTTCAAAGAGATAGGCGTAACGTTTATGGGTGAAGATGTGGACGAAGAAGAGCGCTCGCGGATTCATCCAGGAGGCTACTTTCCGAACTAAAAGTTGATAGTTCCGAACGTGCTCCATCATTTCTACGGACACGATGCGATCGAAGCGCTGACCGGCGTCGAAGTCGTTGATGTCGGCGGTGACAATGCGAAGGTTGGTGAGACCGCGCTGGCGAGCCTGCTGTTCGATGAACTCGCGCTGGGAGTTGGAGTTCGACACGCCGACGATAGTGCTGTTCGGGAATCGTTCGGCAGCGTAGAGAGAGAAAGCTCCCCATCCGCACCCCAGATCGAGAATGGAATGTCCGTCTTCGATTCGCGCGCGTTCCGCCGTTAGGTCGAGCATACGGCGTTCCGCGGAACTGAGTGCGTCGCCTTGCCGCCAATAGCAGCAACTGTACTTGCGATGCGCGCCGAGCACTGCGGCGAAGAAGTCCGCCGGGACCTCATAGTGCTGTTGATTCGCGGCGGGCGTGTGGATGGCGATGGGGCTGGCTTTCAGCCGATCCACATGGTTTCTGAAATGCGCCTGCTGGCGATCCGGATCGCCTTTATCCTCGGCGCGGAGGCGCTGCGCGATCAGGCGGCGGATTCCCGCGCGCAGGATTCTGTCCGGCACCAGATCACGCTCAACCAAGGGTTCATACCAGGCGGTCTTCATTACGCTTCCTTTCGAAACCAGGGCACAAAGGCGCTGGTGGTTTGTTGATAGCGACGATATTGTTCGCCGCGTGATCGAAGGGCTTGCGCTTCCGTGGCGGGAATGCCTGTTACACGCAGCACGAAGTACAACATGAGCGCGGGCGACAGGATTGCCCAGTACCCGTCCGGAGAGGCCAGTGCAAAGAGGGCGAAGGCTACCCAAACCAGCCATTCGAAAAAGTAGTTGGGGTGACGTGAGTATGCCCACAGGCCGGCCTGACACGTCTGCCCTTTGTTGGCTGCGTCGGATTTGAATTTGCTGAGTTGCGCGTCGGCGGCGGCTTCACCGGCTATGGCGACGATCCAGAGCGCCACGGCGGACCATTCGAGCAAGGAAATGCCGGGGCTCGGATTGCGCGCGGCAAGCAGAAACGGGGCGGAGAGAACGACGGCCAGGAGCGCCTGGAATTCGAAGAAGGCTAGAAACTTGAGCGGTACATTGGTCTTCCATTGCCGCCGCAATTCCTGATAGCGGCCTTCTTCGGGATGGCCGATGATGCGCAGGGCCAGGAAGATAGCGAGGCGCAACCCCCAAATTCCGGCCATGGCGGCCAGCAGTGCGGCGCGCAGCCAGTAGCCACCGGCGAGGGCGGCATAGAGAATTCCAAGCAGGGCCAGTCCTCCAGCCCATCCCGCATCCACAATGGACGCGTTGCCGGTGCGGAGATGGATCAACCACAGCGCCAGCATTAACGCCGCCACCGTGACGGAGCCGATAACCAGCAGCGTGGGTAGATCTAACGCCATAACAATGCCTCCGCCGGCTGGTCTGGTTTCAGCCGGAACAACTGGATCAGAACGTATAGCGACATGGCGATATTGCCTAGGCTGAGAATCAACACCAGCCACAGTAGGCGGCTTAAGTGAGTGCGCTCCTTGTACGCCACCCAGACGAAGAAAGTGATGAAGCCGAAGTACGCGTCGTAGAGCGTGGCGACAGCCCAAGGGTTGGCCGCGAAGGAATCCCAGGCATCCCATAGGCTGACTGCGAGGCTGGTGCGAACAGTCAGTACCGTCATCCAGAGAAAGATCGTGGCGAATAAAAGCTGGAGTAGCGTTTTCATGAGTTCCCTTTCCAGCGCCGGCACTCGGATTCAAAATCCGGCAGGTCTTTTAGGAGAACGGTCTTTCTGCCCAGGCCTGAGAGTTTCAGAGCACCGCCGTCCGCGCCGCTCAACCACAATTCAGCCGCCTCAGGCATGGCGGAAGCGATTGCCTTCACTTCCCGCGCGGTGTTGTTGTTAATCACTGTGATGCTCAGGACGATCAAGCGGGCAGAAACTTTTTCTGCTGCCTTCGCAATTTCATGAGCGGGAAGATTCGGCCCCAGATACACCGGCTCGATTCCGTTGACAGAGGCGAGCATCGCGGCGGCCAGTATGCCGAATTCGTGCGACTCTCCGGCGGGCGTCGCGAGGACCATCATCATCGAGGGGTTGGACGGTCGCAGCAGGCGCATCATGCCTCCCAGCAGATTCCGCAACATCTGCGAGACCAAGTGTTCTTGCGCAATCGAAATCGCGCCGTCGTGCCAGCGCCTGCCCACTTCCCGCATCAGCGGCACCACCACTTGGTAGACCAGCTCCCGAGGCGCAAGCACCGCGGCCAGACGGCTGAGTTCGTCCCCGGCTCGCGTGGAATCAAAATCCTCG
>CAMDKT010000271.1 GCA_945900935.1 Candidatus Sulfopaludibacter sp. SbA3
CGGTCAGGGAGAGGGCGGCGAGGAGGAGAAACCATTTCATGATCAGGACACCTTTTTAATTGCGCAGCCAAAGGCGCGGATGGGTTTGACGGAGACGGGGCGGTTGGCGAGGAGGTCGGCGACGGCAAGTTTGACGGCTTCGATTTTGACGCGGGCGGGGTTGCGGGCGTCGTCGATGGCTCCGTGGTAACGGCTGGCACCATTCGAGTCCAGGATGACAACTTCGGGCGTAAGCGTGACGCCGAAGCGGTCGGCGACGGTGTTGCGCCAGTCCTTGTATATGGGGTCGGTGTTCTTGACGTCGTTAGCGTAGCGAAGCGTTTCGGCGGCGCTTTCGTTGTCGTTGGAGTTGATCAGCAGCAGCCGGACGGGCTGGCCGGCGAAGTGTTTTGCGAGCGCGTGGATGCGGTCCTGATAGGCGTTGGAGATCGGGCAAATATTGGAAAGGAACAGTAGAACTGTCGCGCGATACTGCTTCACATCGACGTATTCGGGCATGCCATCGGGGCGGCTGAGGCGGATAGGCGAGGCGCTCCAAAGTTGCGCGGGAAGAAACCCGCCGAGAAAGAGCCGCCTGTTCACTGCTTTTTGTTCTCGAGCTTTAGATGCATGATGGCGCGTTTGCGGTCGTCGAAGGTCGAGAGCGTGCGCGCGGGACTCACCATGCCTTTCGCTTCGGACTTCAGTTCGTAATCCACGTTGGTGGAGAGGCCCTGGAACACGAACACGCCGTCGGCTTTGGTGATGAAGCTGCGGACCTGCATGGACTTGGTGTTTTTCAGTTGGACGACGGCGCCTTCGACGAGCGAGTCATCCACCATGCGGATGGTGCCGGTGACGGCGCGGACGTTGGGGTCGTCGCCCTTCTTGTCTTTCTGGGACCCGGGGAGCCAATTACCGTAGCCGGGGCCCTTCTGGGGCGGGGCCTGGGCCTGTGCCACGAGCACGGCGCCGCTAAAGACGGCGGCTGCGAGCAGGCTGAGGACAGCGGTGCGGAACATGAGAGACTCCTGAACTTTAGATGCGATCACGGTGTTGCCGGTTTCAAGGTGAAGAAAACGTCCATGCGGGCGCCGGGCGTCGCGGTGGTTTCCTTTTCTTCGGATTGAAGGCCCTTGGCGGAGGCCTTCACCCTGTAATTTTGTTCAACGGGAGGGACGGAGAAGGCGAATTCGCCGCGGGCGTCCGTTACAGATTTTCGGGGTTTGACCTTTTTGCCATCGGCGCGGACTTCGAGCAGTTCGATCTCCGCTCCGGCGACAGCAAAGCCCGGATTCCGGAACACGGTTCCGGCGATGACGGCCGCGAGTTTCTTATCCTGTTTTTTGTCCGCGGCGAGCAAGCCGGCGGGCAATAGCAGGAAAAGCAACGCCCGGCGGCCGGGGTTAGTGCCAGTTTTCTTCTTCGTCTTCTTCCTCTTCCGAGTCGTCGTCACCGTCTTCGCCGTCGTCGTAATCATCATCGGACTCGTCGTCATCGTCGTCGTCGTCATCGTCGTCGTCATCATCGTCGTCGTCATCATCGTCGTCAGCGACGCCTGCGAGTTCGAGCGGCTCTTTGCTGGAGACGCGGACCATTTCTCCGCATTCGTCGCAGGTAAGCTCGTCTCCTTCGTCGAGTTCTTCCTCGTCAAAGTCCAGAGCGGCGGCACACAAGGGGCAGTTGGCCATAAATTTGTCCTGTGTTTCCTTTCTCCGCGAATCGATGCCGCGGCATTGGGTCACTAAAATTGAAGTGGGACCGGCGCTGTAAGGGCGCGCGGCGCGGTTCTCAGTCATTGTACAAATGCCGGAACCAAAAACAAGAGGCGGCAAAAATTAATGTTCAGCGGCGGCGGATGGCCGAAGCGATTCGGCGTAGTTGAGGATGGTGTCGTAATTCAGTGTAATCAGGGTTTTCTCGATATCATCGCCCGATTCGACCATTTTACGCAGATGCGCGGCGGCGATGCGGTGGACCCAGGGGTCGGTAAGGAGCTGATCCGTTTCATGGCTGGCCTTCAAAAGATCCTTGTGGGGCAGCGCGATAATTTTCTCTTCGTGGAGATCGCCGGAAGTAATTTCGAACTTTACGTCGATGGTGTCGGCGTGGCGGATGGAGATCGCGTTCTGCGACCAGCGGAACTCAACTTGCCAGGTAGCGCCGAAAGGATCGGGCCCGGCTTCAAACGCGCGATAGTTATCGATCATGCATCCGCTATTGTAGCGGCCATCTCGCCTGCGGTTCAAGGCGGCGGGAGGAAAGTTCCGGCGCGAAGCCTGGGGGGGGACGGGCGGCGCGGGGGCGGGGCGCGTCGCGCACTCCGTTTCGATGTCGGAGTCTACGCGGCGGATGGACGCTTCGCTGTCGTCAATTAACAGATAGGATGCGCGTGGATCGCCGTCGTAGAACACGCAGGTGCTTCCCGTGTTGGCGACGGTCTGGCCGGAAAGACGCCGAATGAAGGGCAGGTGAATAAATTGGCGGCTAATAAATAAATTAAAGAACGTAGTTCGGGTCTCGGCCGCGGTTGTGGCCTTGGGTGTTTTACTTGGTGAGGTGACTCCACGAGCCATCGCCCAAATCCGCGCCGCTCTGGTCCGCGACATGGATTCGCCCATCCGGGGAACCCGGAATATGGAGAGACTTAACGCCAGCTTTTCGGCGATGCGCCTGATTCCCTTCCACCGCAACGCTCGCTGTCCCTTCGATTCCGCAGGTCCACGCGCTATGCGCGGAAGACCTGCCCGCACCCCGCTAGTTGGGCACTTCGGGTACAAATGGCCTAACACATCAGGCAAAACGCTTGTAAATAGCTACAAAGCCTAGTATATTAGGCATTGTGCTCGAACTAATCTCCGTAGGCACCCAGATTGCAAAACGCCGCAAGGCGCTCAAACTCAGCCAGGTCGAGCTGTCGAATAAGGCAGGACTGAGCCGCGCCACGCTCGACGCACTTGAAAACGGACGCGCCGGAGAACTGGGCTTTTCCAAAGTAACCAGACTTCTTACCTCGCTTGGGCTGGAGCTGACGCTTCAAACGGCAATCTCACGGCGACCCACACTCGACGAACTGATGCAGGAAGATTGCGATGATAAAAGTCTGGACCGACGCGGCTGAGGCGGGGCTGCTTGACCGTCAGGGTGAGCGCGGAAGCACGTTCGCATACCTCCCCGATACGCCCGCCAGCCGCGCGGTGTCCGTCACCATGCCCATTCGCCTCCCCTCCTGGAGCGTAACCTTTGGTCTGCTTCCCATCTTCGACATGAATCTGCCGGAGGGATTTCTGCGCGAGCGTCTGCGCCTTGCTTTTGCGAAAGCCACCGGCGCTTTTGACGACTTCGACCTGCTGTCGATCGTCGGGCGCTCGCAGGTCGGCCGCATCCGCTACACCGGCGATAAGGAGCAACTGCGCGAGGATGTGCCGTTTCAGTCGGTCAATGAAATTCTCGCCCACAAGCGCGGCGGCGACCTCTTCCGCTACCTGGTTGAGAAATTCGCGTGCTTCTCCGGTATCAGCGGGGTGCAGCCGAAGTTCCTCGTCCGCGACGAAAGCGCCTTCGCCGAAATGGAGCGCGCGCCCCACCGGCTCTCGCAGAGCTACCGGGGCGCGACGCACATCGTAAAGCTATGGGACCCGAACGAATATCCGCAACTGGCCGCCAATGAGTATTTCTGCCTTACGGCGGCGCGCAAATGCGGTCTCGAATCGCCCCCGTTTCGCCTCGCCGAAGACGGCACGGCACTGGTCATCGACCGCTTCGATCTGCGCATGGACGGGACCTATCGGGGATTCGAGGATTTCTGCGTGCTCAACGCCCGCGGAACCGGCGAGAAATACCGCGGCAGCTACGAGACCCAGGTGATGAAAAGATTCGCCCAGTTCGCGAATTCCACCCATGTCAACGAAGACTTGGAGAAGCTCTTCATCCTGATCGCGCTTAACTGCGCGCTTCGCAATGGCGATGCCCATCTCAAGAATTTTGGGATCGTCTATGACGATGTGGAGGGCGAAGCCCGGCTCGCCCCGGTCTACGACCTCGTTACCACGTCGGTGTACCTCCCAAAAGACAGCATGGCCCTGACCCTCAACGGCTCGACCCGATGGCCGACAGCAAAGGAACTCCGGAAACTTGGTGAAACCAGGGGCGGCCTTACGCCGGCGAAGATCAGGCAGATCCTTGAGCGCATCGCGGAGGCGATTCAGGATGCTGCCCAGGAAGTCCGCTCCTATGCGAAGGAGCATCCCCGGTTCGCCGGGATTGGACAACGGATGCTGCAGGAGTGGGAGACCGGCGTGAACACCTCGCTGCGCGGCTAACGCCCTGCCCTTCTGATTTAAGCGTTAAATTTCGCTAGCCGGACCCTCGCGCCTCGAAGCCAGTCCCGTTGCCGCGAATGCCGGCGATGATCGCCACACGCATCGCTACGGCTTGGCGTTAAGGAGGCCGATGGCGCCGAGCCATTCGTGGAAGCGGATGACCCACTCCTTGACGGGCCCTTTCATGTCGTCGCGCAGTCCGAATCCGTGGCCGACCCCGCTATAGACGTGCAGTTCGGCGGAGACGCCGGCTTTCTTGAGCGCGAGATAGAGTTCGGGCAGGCCTTGGGAAATGTTTTGGCGGTCGTTTTCTCCGCAGACGAGGAAGGCGGGGGATGTGTCTTTGGTGAGGTTCAGGTTTTTGGGAATGGCCGGGTAGATGAGGGCCTGGAAGGCGGGTTTGGCGGGGCTGACGGCGGCGAGAGCGGCCAGGTCGCCACCGGCGGAGAAGCCCATGATGCCGACTCGGGCCGCGTCGACTTTCCATTCCACGGCGCGGGCGCGGACGACTTCGAGCGCTTTGAGCGCGTCGCTGAGCGCGTCGCCTTCGATTGTGTATTTCGAATCTTTTTCGCGGGCGAGGCGGTATTTGAGGACGAACGCGGCGACGCCGTGATCGCTGAGCCAGCGGGCGATGTTGTGGCCTTCGTGGTCTGTCCAGAGTTCGCGATGGCCGCCGCCGGGGGCGATGATGACGGCGGCTCCGGTGGGGCCTGTTGGGAGGTAGGGCGTGATCGACGGCCGGTGGACATTGGAGACGACGCGTTCATTGCGGGGCGGGGCGAGGCGGACGGTTTCGGCGGGAGCGCCGGCGTTTTGATCGGGGAAGAGCAGGACTTCGGGGCCGGGTGTTACGGCGAGTAGCAAAACGCCGGTGAGGGGGAGCAGGAGTATACGATTCATTTGTTTGAGTTTTCTGGCGGTATCGTATCATTCTTCGGCGCTTGGCTGGTCCTTTGTTTTGTGCGGAGGTGGGATTTTTCCGGCGATTCCCGATTTTCCTGGGTTGGCGGCTGAGTGCTTTTCTTAGTAGTTTTCTGGCTGGACAGAATTCTTGGAGAGCGTATACTGAATCTGATGCGCAAGTTCGAATACTGGAGGAAAACTTGAAAATGTCGAAATCAAAAATGCGTGGCTTGGCGATGTTGTTTGGGGGTGTCGTGGTTTGCGGCGGGTTGGCGACGGCGGTCTTTGGCACTCACTCCTGGGGGACTTACCATTGGGCGCGGAAGGCGAATCCGTTTACGCTTAAACTTGGGGATAACTTGAGTTCGACTTGGAAAGGGCATTTGGCCCTTGCGAGTTCCGATTGGACTGCTTCGTCCGTATTGGATACCGTCGTCGTGGCGGGCGCGACGAGTTCCAGAAAATGCAGCCCCGTCTCCGGGCGGATCGAAGTGTGCAACTCGACCTATGGCGGGACCGGTTGGCTGGGCATTGCCCAGATTTGGATAAGCGGCAGCCACATCACGCAGGCCGTCGCGAAAATGAACGATACCTATTTCAACACCGCGAGGTACAACACTCCCGCGTGGCGGCAGATGGTGATGTGTCAGGAAGTCGCCCACAATTTCGGCCTTGGCCACCAGGATGAAAATTTCAGTAACCCGAATCTTGGAACCTGCATGGACTACACGAATGACCCTTCTACGAACCAGCGTCCGAATCAGCACGATTACGACCAGTTGGTGACGATTTACGGTAGCCATCTGGATCCGACGACGACGATCAGTTCATCCACAGCAAGCGCCGCGCATCCGCCGGCCATGCAAAACATGGACTTCAACTCGAAAGCCACGTGGGGCAAAGTCGTCGCCCAGAGCAAGAACGGCTTGGGCGAAGTTTACGAGCAGGATTTTGGCGGCGGCCATCGCGTGATCACCCACGTCTTCTGGGCTCCCGGGGAAAAGCGCGGCAACCCGAACGAGTAGCACGTCGTAACCTGAACAGGTGAGCAGTTACCGCGAGGATCTCGCCTTTATCAACGACGACGGCTTTTCCGATTTCACGGACGGGACGTTGCCGGGCGTGCTGGCCCTGCTGCGCCGCGCGGGCGTGCGGAACGGGCTCGTCGTCGATTTGGGTTGCGGCAGCGGGCGTTGGGCGGCGGCGTTGGGCGGTGCCGGGTATGACGTATTGGGAGTCGATCTGTCGTCGGCGATGATTCGGCTCGCCCGGAAGCGGGCACCGCTGGCGCATTTTGAAACAGGATCGTTACTGAACGCGAAGCTGCCCGCTTGCGACGCGGTGACGGCAATTGGCGAGGTCGTCAATTACCAGTTCGATCCGAAACACTCGAGGGCGGCGCTGACGCGGCTCTTCCGGCGGATTCACGCGGCGTTGCGGCCGGGCGGGCTGTTTGTATTTGACGTAGCCGGTCCAGACCGCGTGCCGGCGGTAGTGCCGGCGTCGTATTGGAAAGAGGGTCCGGGCTGGGCCATCCACGTCGAGGTGGACGGCAATGCCCGCAGCCGCTGGATGACGCGGAACATTGTCTGTTTTAGGCAGGACGGGAAAGGCCGCTACCGGCGTAGCGAGGAGACACACCGGTTGCGATTGTTGGATGCGGCGGAAGTAGCGGCGGAGTTAGAAACGATTGGGTTTCGGGCGCGCCTGCAGGACGGATATGGACGGTTTCGGCTGTATCCGGGGATGCGCGCGGTGGTGGCGCGGAAGCCCGTTTAACGGCTGCGGATCAAAGATAGAAACTCATCGCGGGTTTCCTTGCGGTCGCGGAATTCGCCGAGCATGGCGCTGGTTACCGTGGAGGAGTGCTGCTTTTCCACGCCGCGCATCATCATGCAGAAATGGGATGCCTCGCAAGTGACGGCCACGCCCTTGGGCTTCAGAATGTCCATCAGCGTTTCGGCGATCTCCTGCGTCATTCGTTCCTGTACTTGCAGGCGGCGGGCAAAGACGTCGACGATGCGCGGGATTTTCGATAAACCGATCACTTTGCCGTTGGGGATGTAGGCGACGTGCGCCTTGCCGTGGAAGGGCAGCATGTGATGTTCGCAGAGGCTGAAGAACTCGATGTCTTTGACGATGACCATTTCGTCGTAATCGACGGCGAACAGCGCGCCGTTGACGATTTTGGCGATGTTTTCGGTGTAGCCGCCGGTGAGGAACTTCAGCGCTTTTTCGACGCGCTCCGGGGTCCGTTGCAGTCCTTCGCGCTCGGGGTTTTCACCGAGGCCCTTAAGGATCTGCCGCACGTTTTCGGCCATCTCTTCGGCCGGAGGAATGGGCATCGAGCGCACTACGCTTTTCCGCTTCATATAACCTCTTCGATAACTGGGAGTTCAATTAAGTTTCTTTTTGTTTCCTGCACGCGAATGTGGGCGAGAGCGGGGAACCCGGCGGGCCAGGCGGCGCGGAGGCGGTCTCGAATGTTGGCCGCTATGTTTTCGGTGGTCGCGGTCATCGCGGCAAAATCAGGCAGATCGTGGTTCAGATACTTGTGATCGTA
>CAMDKT010000272.1 GCA_945900935.1 Candidatus Sulfopaludibacter sp. SbA3
AACCCCTCGAAAGCCGTACAATCAAGTTGCCTGCCGGAGGATAGGGCAACGCAGGGATGCGACCCGAGCGCCGATCCAGGCCCGGTGTGGATGGCGGCCCCTTGCCGCCTCCCCCTCAAAACTACCTAACACTCGCGGAGCGCTACCCACACAAAACAGCGAGGAGGCCAAAAACCGCATTGGAATGGGCCAGGACACCTCCTGCGGAACGATGTTCGATTCAGGAGTTGGCAGTAAGGCTGTTTAGAAGTACCATCGCCATTCAACAATTTCTTCGACGTGAAATTCCACCCGGGCAGCGGCCATGGGCGGAAAAGCCGCGGTGGGACGATGCTGACCTGGTCGCCTTGGTGAATGAATGTGAACTCGCGCAGAGTCGAAGCGCGAACGCAGTTCGGAAACTGCTTGCCCGTCGGGTTCCCCAGTTCGTTTTTGAGGACGATACGTCAATGGACGAAAGGGACACGCTGTCGATGAGTCGAGTAGCCGCGGACTTTGGAATTTCTCGCCGTCAGGTTTATCGGTTATTGGCGACGAAGCAGCTACGGATTCACAAGGGGCGAATTGCGGAGAGTTCCTACCGAAAGGTGATTCGGGAGCATCCGGAACTTATCGCGTACTCGAAGTTGCCGCGAGAGCGACGAGAGTGGTTGGTGATTAATGGCTATCCCGATCCCAGACTGAAGGTTAAACGGCCGGGCACCAAAGGGATCCTGGACTAACGTCACTGCGACTGGGCGGTTGTGGGATGGCCGCGGTTGTGGGATGGCCAGGGCTGTCCGGGCAACTTTCTTTGTGGGATGGCCGCAGTTGTGGGATGGCCGGGGTTGTCCGGGCAACTTTCTTTGTGGGATGGCCGCGGTTGTGGGATGGCCAGACCCAAAGGATGCCCGCGCTCAAGTCCGTTCGGACCTTATGAAGCGCCAAAACCCGACTGATCTCCCTTATGATCCTTGCGCATCGTCCTGGAGATGACCAAAGCCGCGGGACGCTTCCCCGCTACCGCGGATTTCGGGATTGCCATTCCTCAATCGCAGAGGTCCGTTGGACGCTCTGATCTGAACCCGTATGCTCCGATTGATGACATTCGAAACGCCAGAAGACGTCGCCCGCGGACTGCGCGCAGCGGGATACGCAACCGATCCCGTGCTCGTCCAGATCATCTGGCTGGCAACGCGGATGCAGAAGCCGATCCTGGTCGAAGGACCCCCTGGCACGGGTAAGACTTACCTGGCCCAGGCCTTTGCCGCCGCCGCTCAGGCACCGCTCATCCGCCTCCAGTGTTTCGAGGGAATCACCGAACGACAGGCGATCGGGTCATTCGATGAAGCGCTGCAGCGTCTGTTCCTCGAAACCCAGGCGGAGAGTATCGACCGAAACTGGGAGAAACTTCGCGAACAGCTTCATTCTCGCGACTTCTTCACACAAGGTCCGCTGCTTCAGGCTGTCCTGCAGCCAGCCGCCGTCGTGCTCCTTATTGACGAATTGGACAAGGTGGATCAGAAGTTCGAAGCGCTGTTGCTCGAGATCCTCTCCGACTGGCAGATCACAGTCCCGAAGCTTGGGACGGTGAAGGCGATCACAGTGCCATTTGTTGTGATGACATCCAACCAGGAGCGGCGGCTGGGCGATCCGCTCCGGCGCCGGAGCCTTTATCTGCGAATCGAGCATCCCGACGTAAAGAAGGAGGCGGAGATTCTGGATATTCGGACCATAGACGCGCCTCTCGAATTGAAGGCGCAGGCGGTGGGACTTGCCCAGGCCTTGCGCGGCTACAACCTGGTGAAGCCGCCGTCGATCGATGAGATTGTGCAGTTCGTCCGCGCTTTACAACTGCTGGGACGGACTGAGATCCGTAGCGAAGACCGAGACGTGCTGCTTCCTTTTTTGGCCAAGACGGAAGAAGACGTGAAACGGTTATTGCTCCGCGATGGATTCGGGAGTTTGGTTGCGACGGCGCTCGAATACCGGGAACGCGCACTTGCGGCGATGAAGGCCGGAAAAGAGTCTTTCGAAGGGGTGAGCCGATGAAGAAAACCATTGCCGTCTTGCTCCTATCGGTGTACTGCTACGGGCAGTCATCGGAGGCCAAGCACTGGGCCGATCACTGGGCGGATCAATATGGCGTCGAGAGGGAACTCGTATACGCAGTGATCGAGGCGGAGTCGGCCTGGAATCCACACGCGATATCCTCCGCCGGCGCCGTCGGGCTCATGCAGTTGATGCCGGAAACCGCCGCCGCCTTCGGAGTTCGAAATCGCTTCGATCCGCGGGAGAATCTCCGTGGGGGAGTGGCCTATCTATCCTCGCTGCGGGAGCATTGCGGGCAAGATCGTCGCCTGATTCTGGCGAGCTATAACGCCGGGCCGAAATACGTTCTCGCCAAAGGACTGCGCTACTCGTCGCCGGAAGTGAATGCGTATGTGCGGCGCGTCGCTCATCTCTACCGGAGAAACCGTTGGGAAACACTATTGCGCGAAGGAGAAACGCCATGAGACGGATTGCGTCGATTCTCAACTTGATTTCACTCTGTGTTCAGGCACAGGTGAAGCCGGTCGTCAGCCAACGGCAGTATGGCGACCAGGTGAACGTGGTCCGTCTGGCGCCTCGCTATGCGACCGCGATACGGATGCCGGAACCGGTGAGTTCCGTGGTTGTCGGCGACCCCGTGAAGTTCCTCGCCGAACACTCCGAAAAGGAGCCGACGCTCGTGTTGGTAAAGCCGGTGGTTGAAGAGGCGGCAGAGTCGAATCTCCTGGTGATTACCTCTAAGGGCAAGCAGATCAGCTTCGTGTTGAAAAGCGAAGGTGTGGGATCAAAGGCCGTCGACTTCGTCGTGAACTACCGCCCTGCCGGAACCTTCTTGATCGAGGAAAGCGGAGTCGGCACCTTGGAGGTCCCCAGTACTGAGCCGCTTCGTAGCGCTTCACCACCCGTGACGGTGGTCCGTCCCGCGCGCTATGAAGAGGCGGCGGGAGAAGGAAGGCGCGAGCAAGCTAGCGATCCGCTCGGCTCGTTGCTCGATCGCCAACGCCGCGCTGAGTTGCCAGTTCTTTATGGTATGAAAGCGCCGTCGCCGGAAGAGAAAAGCGATTACGTGAAAGCGGGTGTCTCGGAGGTCATCGACCAGGGCAGGCAGGTCCTGGTTCTGTTCTCTGTGGTGAACCCGCAGGAGCAAGCGATCGAGATCCTTTCGCCGCAAGTGCAACTCGCCGGGAAAATTGAGAAGGGCGCCATCATTAAGCGCAAGCGCTGGGGCAGTAGTGAGCAGTTGGTGGTGAGAGACTTCCGTTTGAGCCGTCGCAGGCTCGGCGCAGGGGAGCGGGCGGACGGCGTCGTGCTCTTCGATCGTCCGAGTTTCAAACAATCGAACGAAACACTGTTTTTGCAGGTGGCCGAGAGCGGCGCGGTGGACAGGCCGGCGCTCGCGCCCATCGGCTTTGGGGTATCAGCGATCCGGAAAGAGGTACGCGGCGATGAATGAACAGAATGAGCGTGACGACCAGCGGCGAGAGCGCGAAGGCGAGTCACTTGTAGCGGGCGACCCCGCGCGGCTGGCGACGGAGGCGGTGGGCGAAGAAGATGGCCGGACCGTTCAGAAGAACCAGGAGCCGGAGGAAGAGAGCCCGTTTGGAGAGCGGCTCGCGGCGTGGTTGCGGCGGGATGCTCCCGTGCCCACACGGGATTCCAAGGCCACGGAGAAAACGCGGGGTTTGGTTCTGCTTGGCGTCACGGCGGTTGGAGGCTTCTTTCTCTTTTTCGGCCTCTTCACCACTGATAGCGACGCCACAAAGACATCCCGGCCGGGTGGGCCGAGCTTGGGCCGCCCCCAACAGCAGACGGTGAATCCTGAAACGGCCAACCGGTCGGCGGTACCGCAGTTGAGTGTGAATCCGCCCGCGAATGAAGAGACAGGGGACCTGACGGAGAAGGACGTCCTGGGCACCATGCGCAATCGCGGCGGCACGCCATTGGAGACCGCGCCAGCACTGCCGGTCGCACCGAAGGCGCCACCGCCGGTGAATCTGGGGCAGATCAATTTTGATGACCCGGCGCTTGCTGAGGCCTATCGGCGTCAGGGCCGGGTTTCGCCGAAGCGTCCGCCGGAAGTCGCCGATTGGAATCAGGGCGGTGCTCAGCAGCAAGCCAATCAACGGCCTTCCGCTCCAGCAACGCCACCGGCAGTTCCTGTGGTGAACAATGGTGAATCCCTGCGAAAGTCGTCGTTGGTATTTGTGCGGAGCAGCCTGGGGATTCCCGCTCCTGGAGTTGGAGTCAAGCCGGCGTTAGAGAGGAAGGCAACGGGCCTCTTGCCACAGGGAAGCGTTCTGGTGGCTCGCCTGCAACACGCTGTGAGTTCTGCGGCCAAAGTGCCTGTCGTTGCTGTCATCGAATACAACTACGAGCAGGGCGGGGAACTGGTCGTTCCGGCTGGCTCGAAGGCTTATGGTGAGTTGTCGCAGGCGACGCCGCAGGGATGGGTCGGCATCAAGTTTCACACGCTGGAGTTCCCGAATGGGGAGAAGGAAGAGATCACTGGATCGGCGCTGAGTATGGAACGCGGAGTCCTCCAGGGCGAAGTCAATGGCAAGAATTCCGGGAAGAAGTTTCTGACCCGGGCATTGACCGGAATGGGCACGATTGCGGCGTATGCGGTGGGCGGCCGAGGGCTGGGAAGCAGCATCAACGGAATCGACAGTTCGATCCTGCTACGGGAACGCCTGGCCTCCAACATCGCAATGGCTGGTGAACAGGAAATGGCGATGTTGGCCTACCAGCAGAACATCGTTGTCACGGTGCCGGCCAACACCCGCTTTTACCTGGTTCTCCATCAGGCAGGAGTCACGCACTCGGGAGGACAACGGGATTCTGTTGTGCCTGGTCGAGGAGCCGGTGCTTCCGGCGCCGTGCTTCAACAAGTGGGGTCTCAGGAATTACTTTCGACGGACGAGATCAGGGATCTCCGGCAACTGCGGAACGAGATGCGGCAGATGAATCAGATGCTGCTCAACTCCCAACCACTCTCCCCCAGGCCGGAAAACCAGTGAAGCAAACGGCAATTCAATCGGCCACCTGAGCGCGGCGGTTGCACTTTGGAATGGATGGGAAATCGGCTAATCTGGGTTTGCCTACCAGGAGAGCGCTGATGCCGCCTTCTTTCGAATCCAAACCGCTTCGACTGAACCCGCTGTATTGGGCGGGCTACTGGATCGGTGCGGGTGCCGCCTATCTCAGTGGAGAAGCGAAGGATCTCAAAGGAAAGGCAACATCTGCAGTGAATGGCGAACGATCGGCATGGTTGTCTAGATGCCTGCTCGCTACCATTCTTCTGGCGGTTGAATGGGGGGTGATTAGCCAACTGCAGGATTATCGAATTGTAGCTTTCGGAATCAGCGTCCTCGTCCTTTGGCTGCTACCGAAACTGACACCAACGCCGCTGTTATTCTTAGCTCGATTTACGGTGACAACTACGGCAGTTGCGAGTCTTGCCGTTGCGATTGGCTGGATTGGCGACGGGATTCCCGCCAGCCCCGGAGTGGTCAAGGCATTCACGGCCATGTCGTTCTGGGTGTGCGTGGCCGGACTAGTGGTCTGGCCGTTCTTCAGTTTTCGCGTGCGAGCGCGAGCGGTTGCCAGTGCTGGGAATGACGGTAGCAGACGGGATCGGACTTGGATGAATGTGCCGACGCTCTTGTTTGAGAATGTTGGCGGTTGCGAGCGAGCGAAGGACGAGATTCGGCTGCTTGCCGAGAATCGCTTCGGGAAGAACAAGAGCGGAATCGTACGGAACGGCGTCCTCTTATACGGTCCGCAAGGAACGGGAAAGAACCTGCTGGCCGAGGCTAGCGCAGGCGAGTTCCGCGTGAATTTCTATCACGTCCCGTGCCCGCAGCTTTTGGGAACGATCATCGGTTCGACGACGGCCGAGATCCGCCGGGTCTTCGAGTGGGCCAAGGATCACCGGCCCATCGTTCTATTCCTGGACGAGATCGATTCGCTCGGAAGCAAGAAGGCAGTGCAGGGCGGCGGAGACTCGGGCGGAGCGGGGCGCGAATACAACATGATCGTGACGCAATTGATGCAGGCCATCGACCAGCATCGGAACCTGGACGGCTTGCTGATCGTGGCCGCCACAAACTATCTTGAGACGCTCGAGCCAACGCTCGTGCGGGATGGCCGCTTCGACGCCAAGCTGCGGCTCGATCTGCCGGATGAGGACGGCAGGAAAGAGATCCTCGCCGCACTGTTGAAACAGGTTCGCTGGAGAACCCACGATCTGGCGCTGCTCGCCCGCCGTACGCCGGGCTGGAGTCCGGCGCGGCTCAAGGGCTTAGTGGATCGAGCGGTTCTGCTCGCCAATGCCTCTCCGGTTGAGGAAGCGCATCTGCTCGCGGCGCTGGAGGCGAGCGGAGGCCATGATAGTCCCAATCTCGAAAAGGTCAGTTGGGACGATGTGGTGCTTCCCGAATTGGTGGTCCATGACCTGCAGGCGCTCCTTCGTCTGATGGCGCCCGGTGAGGCGGAGCGATTGTCGCTGCCCGCTCCGAGCGGCTTGATTCTGATCGGCACCCCAGGGACAGGCAAGACCTTGACCGCAAAGCTGATTGCCTCTCAGTCCCGCCGGAGCTTCTATTCGATCTCACCGAGCGATATCTTGTCGGGCGTGACGGGCGGTTCGGTGAAGCGGTTGACGGAGATCTTTGCCCGCGCCAAAGAGAATGCGCCGTCGATCCTATTCTTCGATGAGATGGACGGTCTCTTTCCCCATGTTCACAGCGCGGTCGCGCAGCATGACGTGCAGGTGGTCGAGCAAACGCTCATCGAAATCAGCGCGCTTAATCCGGAGCACGGTGTATTTCTCGTCGGCACGACGAACTACATCGACCGGGTCGATCCGCGGATTCTCCGCGGGGGACGCTTTTCCGAGAAGATCGAAATCGGGGTTCCCGATGACGCGGGGTACCGGAGACTGATCGTGCGCTACATCGGGAAAGCGCGGCTGGATACCGGTGTGACTCCGGAGGTACTCATCGAGCGGGTTCGTGGGGTTGCGCCGGCGGACCTAGAAGCCACGATCCACGCGATGAAACGGGTCGCCATGCGTCGCATGACGAGTCCTGATGCCGAACTCCCAGCCCTATTGCTGGAGGACCTCGACGAAGCGCTCGCGCGGGTCCAACCGCGTTTCTAGCGGCTGTTTCCGGCATCTTCCTTTCGGTGCGCCTTGCTATGGGATCCAAAGTCGTTTCGCGATTTGGAGAACTTACCCTATTCTGCTTTCAAGCTCCGGTGCCATACCGAAGCCAATCTCGATTCAGGAGAGTTTCCCTTATGCAGCAGCGATTGCGATTGCAGATCAAGCGGCGAGCGGCATTGGTGCTCGCGGCAGTCCTTTTACTCCTGGCCAGTGCGAATGCCGTTGTGCTGGCGCAGAACATGGGCGCGGCGCCTCAGGTCAACGTCGCCGTCCAGGGGCAGACCGGCGCCCAGCCGGAAGGCGCGTTTCTGAACCTGGTCAACTGGATCGGCAACGTCATCGCGCCGGTCGGCGCCGGCTTGGCGCGGGCCGCGGGCCTTGTCGCCTACATGTCGGGCCGCGGCGCTATGCGTTACGTGATGGCGGCGCTTGGATGCCTCGCGGTATCGGGCATCACGCGATTGCTCGAGTTCTGGATCCAGCAGGGCGGCGGAGGCGTGTCGTAGATCCGGACCAGAAGCGCTTTTGAGGGGCGATATCCCGCGTATTCGCCCCTGGAAAGTGCATCC
>CAMDKT010000273.1 GCA_945900935.1 Candidatus Sulfopaludibacter sp. SbA3
ATCAAGACCGAGCAGACGCGCATCGATGAGCTCGACGACATCGTGGCAACTACGGCCAATTCGATGCTCGGCGTCACCGTCGGCTGCGCCCGCTGCCACAACCATAAGTTCGACGCCATCGCGCAGAAAGACTACTACCGCATGCAAGCCGTCTTCTTCGGCACCAAAGCCGAGGAGCGGCCATTGGGGACCGAGGCCGAACTGGCCAAGCACAAGGAAGCGGTGAAGGCGATCGACGAGCTGCAGAGCCCGCTCCGCAAAGACATGCGGGCCGTCGAGCAGCCGACGCGCGACAAGATCATCGCCAAGCGCAAGGCCGAGTTGCCGGAGTACATGCGGCTGGCCATGGCGACACCGATGGAGAAGCGCACCGAAGGCCAGAAGCTGAACGCCAACCAGGTAGAAAAGACGCTGGAGAACATCCGCGAGGAAGACCTGATTGCGGAAATGTCGCTCCCGGCGCGCGCCAAGCGCGGGTTGCTGCAGGCGCAGTTTGACGCGCTGGAAGCGCAGAAGCCGAAGCTGCAAACGGCCATGGCGATCACCGAGGCCGCGAAGGAAGCTCCCGCGTCGTATTTCCTGCATCGCGGTAATATCGGCCAAAAAGGCAGCAAAATGGCACCCGGCGTGCTCTCGGCCGCCTACGAGGGCGAGTGGGCGTTCCCGGTGCCGCCGGTCGATGCTAAGACCAGCTTCCGCCGCGCCGGCTTTGCCGAGTGGATGACCAGCCCTGAGAATCCGCTCACGGCGCGCGTCATGGTCAACCGCATCTGGCAGAACCACTTCGGCGAAGGCCTTGTCCGCACGCCGAGCAACTTCGGCAAGATGGGCGAGCGGCCGACGCACCCCGAACTGCTCGACTACCTCGCCAGCGAGTTCGTCAAGAGCGGCTGGAGCATTAAGCACGTTCACCGGCTGATCATGCAGTCGGCGGCGTACCGGATGGCGAGCGACGACATTGAAGCCAACCGGAAGATCGACGGCGACAACCGGCTGGTGTGGCGCATGCCGCGACGGCGCGTGGAAGGCGAAGTGATCCGCGACGCGGTGCTTGCCGTGGCGGGCACGCTCGACCGGGGCGTGGGCGGCCCGGCGGTGTATCCCTACATTGACCCGGCTCTGTTTCAATCGAGCTCCAAGCGCGGCTGGAACGGCAAGGCTGTCAACGATCCTTCGACCTACCGCCGCAGCGTGTACGTCTTCAGCAAGCGGACCATTCCGCTGCCGATGCTGGAGACCTTTGACCGTCCAGACACCATGTCCAGTTGCGGACAGCGCAACCGCTCGACGATCGCGCCGCAGGCCCTGATCCTGATGAACAACGAGTTCATCGGCACACAGGCCAAGCACTTCGCGCAACGGCTGGAACGCGAAGCCGGTGCCGATACCGCGGCGCAAGTGAAGCTGGCCTTTGAGTTGGCTCTGGCGCGCGAGCCGCGGGCCGAAGAGGTTTCCAAGTCCGTCGGCTTCATTCAGAGCTACCCCCAAGGGCTGGTGGATTTCTCCCACGCCCTCTTCAACATCAACGAGTTTGTATACATCCCATGAGCCAACGATTCTTTTCCCGGCGTGAACTGTTATGGAAGGCCGGCGGCGGCATTGGCGGCCTAGCGCTGTCGAACATCCTGTCCGGCGCGAGCGTGTCTCCGCTGGCGCCAAAGGCAGGCCATTTCCCGGCCAAAGCGAAGCGGATCATCTCGATCTTCTGCTATGGCGGCGTGAGCCAGATGGACACCTTCGACCCCAAGCCAATGCTGAAGAAGCGGGCCGGGGAGACGATTCCAGGCAAGACCATTATTCCGAGCCAAGGCACGCCGGGCGGGCTGATGCCGGGGCTGTGGGACTTCAAGAAGTATGGGCAGTGCGGCATGGACGTCAGCGACCTGTTCCCGCATGTGGCGCAGCGGGTTGACGACATCGCCTTCATCCGGTCGATGCATACGCTCTCCAACGATCACGCGCCGGCGCTGTACCAGATGAATACCGGCTCGATACAGACGGGCTATCCGAGCGTGGGCAGTTGGGTGACTTACGGCATGGGCACGGAGAACCAGAGCCTGCCGGCATTCGTGGTGTTCACCGATCCGCGCGGCGGCCCCATAGGCGGCGCGCCGAACTGGGGCAACGGCTTCATGCCGGCGTCGTACCAGGCCACGCCGTTCCGGCCGACGGGCGATCCGATTGTCGATTTGAAACCGCCGCCGGGCATGACGCCGGAGCGCCAGCGCAAGTGGCTGGACTACATGGGCAAGCTGAACGAGGAGCATTGGCAGAAGAACCCGCACGACTCCGAACTGGCCGCGCGGATCGAGAGCTATGAGCTGGCGTTCCGGATGCAGACTTCGGCGGTTGATGCCGTCGATATCGACAAGGAGACGGATGCGACGAAGAAGCTCTACGGCGTCGACGGGAGCATCACGGAGTACTTCGGACGCCAGTGTTTAATGGCGCGAAGGCTGGTCGAGCGCGGCGTGCGGATGGTACAGATCTACTCCGGCGGCGGCAACTTCGGCGAGAGCTGGGATGCGCATTGGGATCTGAAGGAGAACCACGGGCAGCACTGCGCGGAGACGGATAAGCCGATCGCCGGGCTGCTGACCGACCTGAAGTCGCGAGGTCTGCTCGACGACACCCTGGTCATCTGGCATGGCGAATTTGGGCGCATGCCGATCTCGCAGCGCATGTCGGGACGGGATCATAATCCGCACGGGTTTACGGTGTGGCTGGCCGGCGGCGGCGTGAAGGGCGGAACCATTGTCGGCGCGACGGATGAGTATGGGCTGGAGGCGGTGGAGAAGCCGAAGAAGGTGAACGATCTGCACGCGACGATCCTGCATTTGATGGGGTTTGATCATACACGGCTGACGTATTTGCATAATGGCCGGTTTATGCGATTGACGGATGTGGAGGGGGAGGTTATTAAGGAGGTGCTGGGGTAAACTGCGCCAGCATCGCCGCCCCCGCCAATATCCCAAAACATATTGCCTTCATGATCCCGACAGTCTATCAACCCGCCTATTCACGCGACACCCGTATCAGCCCCGCGACAGGATTGCCTGCTTCAAGCAAGCATCCTAGGCTTGTGCGCTGCGGTATAATGCAGGCTCGTAGTATATAGTCAAGGTTTGGTAAGCGTCCGCCGCGAAAAGATGTTGGTGCGTTGCTGCCATAACGCTGACTGACTACGCTGTCACGATTCTCCGACGTTCACCCACTAGTCACGCCTTGTTTTCGGTTTACGGCCTGACATCTACATGAAAGGAATCTGAATGCAACATGTAAGCACCGTTTTGATCCTCGCCGCCATCTTGGCTGCTTCCACAAAATCCTTCGCACAACCCCAGCTAACCCTGAAAGAGGGAGATGAAGTTCAACTCCGTTTTGCAGAGACGATAAGCTCAAAGACTGTGGTTTCCGAAGATCCCGTAAACTTGGCGCTGGCTTAAGACCTCAAAGTCGGTGATATCGTCGTCGCCAAGTCCGGAGCAAAAGCATTAGGGTACGTCACGAACTCTAAGCGTGCTGGAATGTTTGGAAAGGGCGCCGAATTGAACATGCGGCTTGACTACGTTAGGGTCGGGGATTTGAAAGTAAAACTCCGAGGCTTAAAGGCTCGGGAGGGCGAGAGCAAGCAAGGAACGGCGATTGCGCTTACGGTTCTCTTAGGTCCTATTGGGCTGTTCAAAAAGGGCAAGGAAATCGAGATCAAGGAAGGAACGCCGATCAAAGCGTTTGTGGCGGATGATACAAAGGTGGCCACTCCAGTGAATTAGTCACTGGAAAACAACCGTGTCACGCAGTGCCTGACACTCTCTGGCCCTCTTTGGCACCCATTGCCTTTTACGCTAGTGAACCCAACCCCACCCATGCGATACTCTGAAAACAGTGCAACCCACGATTCGAGGCCAGTATCAAATCCTGGAGAAAATTGGCTCCGGCGGCATGGGCGAGGTCTATAAAGCCAAAGACCTCAAGCTCAATCGCGTCGTCGCCCTCAAAATCCTCCGCCCCGATCACACCAGCGATCCCCACCGCGGCCGCCGCTTCATGCAGGAAGCCCAGGCCGCCTCCGCCCTCAATCACCCCAACATCATCACCATCCACGACATCCTCTCCGACGATGGCTCCGAAATCATGATCATGGAAATGGTCGCCGGCCGCACTCTCACCGATATCATCCCCCGCGGCGGCCTCCGCGTCCCCCAGATCATCAACTACAGCGCCCAAATCGCCGATGCCCTCGCTGCCGCCCACGGCGCGGGCATCATCCATCGCGACATCAAGCCCGGCAACATCATGGTCACCGATCGCGACCTCGTCAAACTCCTCGATTTCGGCCTCGCCAAACTCGCCCCGGCCGCCTCTTTAGGCGACGATCCCGACGCCACCAACCTCGCCCCTCTCACCATCCAAGGCTCCATCGTCGGCACCCTCTGCTATATGTCCCCCGAACAGGCCCAGGGCATCGCCGCCGACGCCCGTTCCGACATCTTTTCCTTCGGCGCCGTCCTTTACGAAATGGCCACCGGCATGCGCGCCTTCACCGGTGCCAACGGCATCAGCATGCTCTCCAGCGTCCTCCGCGATGAGCCCCGCCGCGTCCAGGAAATCACTCCCGAAGTCCCTCCCATTCTCTCCGACGTCATCCATCGCTGCCTCAACAAGGATCCCGACGCCCGTTTCCAAACCATGGCCGAACTCCGCGACCGCTTCCTCCGCCTCCGCCAACAATCCGAGTCCGGTAACCTCTACGCATCCTCTGCTCTCCTCGAAACCGTAATCGCCCCGGCCGTCAAGCCAACCACCCCACCGTCCAGCAAATCCTGGATCTTCGCTCTCGCCGGCGTCGCCGCTTTCGGCCTCGCCATCGGCGCCTGGTTCTTCACCCGGCCCAAGCCCGCCGAACCCGCCCCCATCGCCCAAGCGCCAACCCCGGTCGTCCGCCCGGCCGAACCCGCAAACAAACCCAGCCCAGCCCCCGTCCAAGCGAAGGAACCCGTCGCCCGACTCGTCCCAATTCCAGACGGCACGCCCGTCTCCCTCGAACTCCAAACCGAAATTCCCATCAACGCCGAAACCGGCCTGGCCCTCGTGTTCCATGTCGCCGCCGCCGTCAAAATCGGCGGCGAAACCGTGATCGCCAAAGGTGCCATCGCCGACGGCGAACTCTACGCCAAGGAGAAAAAGCGATTCATCGTCGCCCGGGGCACCAAAATCAGCATCCAGCTCAACACCGTCCAATCCCCCGATGGCGCCAAATTGAAGCTCCGCGACGACGCCCGCAACATCGAATCCCCCGGCCTGAAATCCAAAACGATCGCTGTCGCCAAAGGTGCCATTGCCGTCGGCTACACCGCCGGTTCCCAGTCCGTCCGATTGAAGCAATCCGCTACTGCCTCACTCAAATGAACCCGGGATTCGAACCCCGTCGTTGACGCGCCGCCAAAATGCCTCACGACGCCGATGGCTATCGGCGTACTCCAAGCGGCGGTCCGGCCCTTGGCGGCGGCATCGGTCATCGTGCTCTTCGCCATGCTTCTCACTGGAAGGCGAGCGTAAGCCCTCCTGTCTATTGAAGCTGAGACAGCACGATCACGCCCCAAGGCGAACCCCTCAGCGTTATCTTTTTCGTCACTGTCTTCGTCGCCAGATCCACCACCGACACGTCGTTCGATGGCCCGTTCGCCGTGTACAGTGTCTTCCCGTCGGGCGACAGTGCAATTCCCCACGGACGCTGTCCCACTGCAAACGACGCCTCCACTTTCCGCGTCGCCGTGTCCAGCACAAACAGCTTCTTCCCTCGCCCCGTGCTCACATACAGCTTCGACGCGTCTTTCGATAACAGCACCGCCATCGGCTTCACCACCCCCGCCTCCCCCAGTGAAATCGTCTCGACAACGGCGTTTTTCTCCACATCCGCCAGCACCACCGTTCCATCGTTCTCCGCGTTCACCCAGACGCTCTTGCTGTCCGGCATCCACGCAATCGTCCGCGGCCGCCGCCCCACTTTCAAACTGTTCACCACCGTCCGCGTCGCCGTGTCGATCTTGTAGATCATCCCCGCGTCCTCCGACGTTGCGTACACGAACGCGCCCGTCGGGCTCATCTCCACCCCCTCCGGCTCCTCCCCCGTCGGCAGCGTCGCCACAATCTTCCCCGATGCCAACTCCAGCACCGACACCCCCGCCGCGTCCTCATTGGAGACGTAGAGGAACTTCCCGTCCCGCGTAACTGCAAACTCCTCCGGGTCGCTCCCGCTCTTCAACACCTTCACCAATTTCCCCTGGGCCACATCGAACACGCCGATCCCGTCGGCATCCTTATCCGCCGGCGGCAGCGTGCTCTCGTCCACTCCGGGGCCCGCAATCGGCGAGCCGCTCAGCGCCACATATATGAACTTCCCGTCCGGACTTGCATGGATCCCCCGCGGCCGCTTCCCCAGCGCCACCGTCGACACCACCTCATGCGTCGTCGAGTCAATGATGCTCAAGTCCCCGGACCGCTCATTGGTCACATAAATCCGGTACCCCTTCGGCGCGTCCTGCTTCGCGCAACCAGCCAAAAAGACCAATAAAACCGCTAGACTCGCTATGCGCATTTTCAATTCCCTTTGAATGTAAATGTTAATTCCGATCCCGGCGCCGCCGTCTGTTCCTGCGTGCCCAGCGACTCCTGCCACACCGCCACCGTATACGTTCCCGGCGGCACATCCCGAAAAACGAACCCGCCATCCGCCCCCGTCACCGCAAAGTACGGATGATCCACCACTCCAATCCAGGCGCGCATCCAGTTGTGGACGTTACATTTCACCGGAATCATAATCTCCGGCGCGGCGAACCGGCGCGACAACGGCGGATCCTCCGGCGCTTGACTCTGGTTCCAGTCCCGATTCTTCACCGGCTGCGGATGGATGTTATGCGTCACCGGATCCGAGTTGGTGACGCGCAGCGCCTGCCCCGTCCGAATCCCAACCACGCGCGGCCCGAACCAGCACCCCTTCTGGTCCATCACCACTGGCTCGGTAACGGGCGCAAACACCTTCCCCTCCAGCCCCGTTTTCAGATAGACAAAGACGTTCCCCACGCCAGTCTCTTCGGTAATCTTCCCGCCCATGTGCAGCTTCGCGCATTGCGGATCGGCGTCCAGCGAAATCACCTTCGCCGCCGGCAGCTTCCCTTCGATCCGAATCGTCCCGCGAATCGTCCCTGCCGTCGCCTTATCCACTTCGAAGTAGACCGGCCCCGCCTTTGGCGTCGGCGCGCAACCGGCAAGCAGCAACAGCAGTGGAATCAATAGGAACACGCCTCGTTAAGCCTTGGCGTCAATCGCCGAGAACAGCTCATCCAGGCCGGCGGCGTATTCCCCCGCGCGCAGCGCGCCGCTGACTCGCACAGGCTCCGCGCCCGCATGGTATTCCCAAGCCGTTCGCTTCACCGGATCGATCACCCAGCAGTACGGGACGCCCCACGCATGATACTCCTCGCACTTGGCCAGCATCGTGCCGAGGCGGTCCTCAGGAGAAAGGATTTCACAACAGAGCAGGACCGGCTCGGTCGGGTAGGGGTTCTGAAGGACCGGTGCCGCCACTACATCTGGAACTAAATACTTCGTAGGAGAAAGACGGACGGTCAATTCGTGAACCGCTTCAAGCCCCAGCTTCCGAAGCATAAGCACCAGCATGAATTCGAGTTCACTGTGGAATTTGGTTGGCATGGCTTTGGGATACAACACTCCATCCCGGTATTCACAAGTGGGCTTCT
>CAMDKT010000274.1 GCA_945900935.1 Candidatus Sulfopaludibacter sp. SbA3
CGCCATGAACGGCGATCAACTCAGCCCCGGCCAGTACAGCGTTTCAACCTCCAACCGCAATTTCGAAGGGCGTCAAGGGAAGGGCGGCCGCACGTTCCTTGCCAGCCCGCTCACCGCCGCCGCCTCCGCCGTTATGGGTGTCGTCACCGATGTAAGGACTATGCTATGAAATTCGAATCCACTATCACTCAAATCCAAACCGATAACATCGATACGGATCAGATTATCCCTGCGCGCTTCCTCAAGACCATCAGCAAGGAAGGCCTGGGCGACCAGCTATTCTTCGATTGGCGATACAACGCCGACGGCTCGCCCAAGCCTGACTTCATCCTGAACTCCGATAAGGCCAAGGCGTCGAAAGTCCTCCTCGCCGGCGATAATTTCGGTTGCGGATCGTCCAGGGAACACGCACCGTGGGCACTCACCCAATACGGATTCCAAGCCGTAATCTCGACCAGTTTCGCCGACATTTTCAAAGCAAATTCCTTGAAAAACCGCCTCCTCCCGCTAGTCGTCAGCCGCGAAGTCCACCAACAACTCCGCGACGCCCTCACCGCTAATCCGGACCTGACCGTAAACGTCAACGTAGAAACCCAAATCTTCGCCTGGCCCGGCGGTCCCGAAATCCAATTCGAAATCGACGCCTTCGCCAAGCACTGCCTCCTCGCCGGTGTCGACGAAATCGGCTACGTCCAACAGCACGAAGCCCAAATAACCGACTACGAAGCCAAACGCTTCAGTACCCTCAACACTCTCGCCAACTAATGCGTCGCGGCGGTAGCCCCCGGCCGCTGCGACATCCCTCGAAATAATTCCACGCTCTCCCACAGCCCGTCAAAATTCTCAACCAACGAGTCGCCCACCAATAACTCGCTCCCAAATCGCCGACCCATCTCTACCGCCCTCTCCAACTCTTCCACGGTCTATTTTCCAATCATCGCAACCTCCTATCATTCCTCAAAAGCCTCTTCTTCAACACTTTTCTGCTCCATCTCCATCCCCGTACCAACTGATTGACGGCACCGCCGAACTCCGTACTTCCAACCCCGCCACCCCGCTGCACGAAATCGAATATTTCAACTCAATCCAAGCGAACGGCACCAGTTTCCGCGTCAACACCGCGGCCGCCTCACGGCTACCGTCGCCCGAAAACTCCGCCTGCGGCTCCGGGTTGCCTGAAGCAAACAACAGCCGTACCGCCGTATCGGCCTCATATCGCTCGCGAAGCGGCGAATCGCCCAGCGACTTTGCTCCGGCCCCTTCACCGCCAAGTTGATAAACTGTGGTCCCCGATTCACCCCATCGCTCTACCATCACCCGTCAAACCGGTACCCCATCCCCCGCACAGTAATCAAATGCGCCGGCTGCGATGGATCATCCTCCAACTTCTGCCGCAGCCAAGTCATATGCACATCCACTGTCCGTGTCAATGGAGTCGAATGATACCCCCATACCTCCTTCAACAAAACATCCCGCGTCACCACTTCCCCCCGCCGTTGCGCCAGAAACCGCAGTAACTGGTACTCCTTCGCCGACAACACCAATTCCTGCCCGTTTTTCCTCACAATCGCCGCTTTTGCGTCGATTTCTATCTCCCCAAAACGCAAAGTCTCCGCCAGCGGATCCTTCCTCGCCCGTCGTAACAACGCCTCAATCCGCGCCAGTAACTCCGGCGTATGAAACGGCTTCGGCAAATAGTCATCCGCGCCTATCTTCAAACCCGCCACACGGTCATCCACCTGTCCCCTCGCTGTTAGCATCAAGATAGGCGTGTCCACTCCCTCATCCCGCAGCGTCCGGCAGATCGTGAACCCGTCCATTCCCGGTAACATCACGTCTAACAGGATTAAGTCGTAGCCCGCCCGCCGGGCCGCTTCCAGCCCCGACAATCCCTCCGCCCGGCACTCCACCGTAAACCCTTCAGCAGTCAACCGGTCCGTCAGCGTCAGCCGCAATCCCGGTTCATCTTCAATCAGCAGTAGTAATGCCATAAGTTACTCGCAAGGTATCGTCAGCGTAAATCGCGCCCCGCCGTCGGGCTTGTTTGCAACCCGCACCGATCCGCCATGCCCCCGCGCAATACGGTCCACCAGCGCCAGCCCCAGCCCCGATCCCTTTCGCTGCTGCGCCCGGCTCTCCACGCCCCGGTAAAACGCGTCGAACAAATGCGGCAAATCCGCCGGCGATATCCCCGATCCCCGGTCTTCCACCGTAAACGCCACCGATTTTCCCGTCTTCTCCCCACGCAAGCCAATCCACTTTCCCCCGCCATGCCGCAACCCGTTCTCAACCAGATTCCGCACCGCCACATGCAACGCCCCCCGATCCCCCGCGAACGTCCCATTCTCATAAGTAGCGTCCCACTCGCACCCCTGCCGCTCCGCCACCGGCCGCATCTCCCGTTCAATCTGTTCCATTACATCCGAAACCAGCAACGCCCGCTTCTCCAACGGCATCCGCTCCGCTTCAAACTCAGAAAACCGCAAAACCTGGTCCACCATCCCCGTCAGCCGCGTCCCCTCATCCCGCACCAGCGCCCCGTACTCCCGCACTTTCAATGGGTCTTTTACCCACCCGCCCGCCAGGTTATCCCCCGCCGAGATAATCACCGCCAGCGGCGTGCGCAACTCATGCGAAACCCCCGCTGTGAATTCCAACTGCAACCGTGCCAGCCGCTGCGACCGCCGCAGCGCGTAACCCATCGCCGTCAGCGCCATCCCCAGGAACAGCAGCGTTACAAAACTCAGTACCAAATTTCGCGTCCGTGTCCGCGCCACTACCGCTTCTAATGACCCGCCCTGATACCGCGCCGCTACCCGCCAAATGCCGTCCCCAACCATATCGAGTCCCGGCGGTCCGCCAACGCCCTTCTTCTTCCAACGCGGCGGTCCGCGCCGCCCCGGCGGCGGTCCCGCCATCGCAGCCCCTCGCTGAATGCGCCGAAATATGCCAATCGATGCATCTCCGGCTTCCTTCCCGCCCTGCTTCAATAATCGAATCGAATACTCCTTCGCGTACTCTTCTCCCAAATGCCGCCGCAGCAGTCGCGGCAAATACTCCTCCGCCACCCGCCCTTCGTCCAGTTCCAACACGATAAACCCCACCTCGCCCGATTCCCCCGCAAACGCCGGTCCCAACAGCGCCGCCGGATCGGAATGCACCGGGCCGTTCCGATACGGCCGCCCCTTCCACCAGCCAGGAACCGCCGCCGGAATCATCCGCTTTTTTTCCTCATCCCAAACCTCCGCACTCCACTCCTCCGCGGTCGAACGTAGCCGTAAGATCCGCAACAACGGCACCCCGTCCTCCGCCGCCCGGTAGTTCCCGATCCGCTCCTCCAACGAGTAATCGTCCTCGCCCGGCGGCCCAATCAACGTCGCGTGCAACTTCCCCGCGTCCCGATCCGTATCCGCCGAAATTCGCTCTAACGCCCCTTTCAATTCAATCGTCCGCCGCTGTTGATCCGCCTCGCTCACTTCGCTGATCCACCGATACTGCAACCATGCGATCGGCAGCAGCGCAAACAGCGCGCCGCCCACCAACAGGTTGATTTGCTTTTCTCCAATTCGCATGGGTGCCAACCCATTGTCAGCCATTAACGGATCGCGCGCGAGGCCGCAAAACGCGATTTATCCAATCCTTAACCAACTCAACTCCCCCACTCGCGTTTAACACTACAGAGGCAACACAGCCTCGATTGAAAAGGAATTACACCATGTTTAAGAAACTCATTCTCCCCATTTTCGCTGCCGCCCTCAGCTTCGCGCAGCCCCCGGCCGGTCGCCCCGCGGCTACACCGCCCGTCACCGAAATCAAGGCGTACCTGAATCTCTCCGATACACAGGTGGCCTCCATCACCTCCGCCATGCGTGCCGCCGCCGACGCCAATCGGAGTATCGCCGAACAACTAAAAACCAAACAGCAGACACTCCAAACCGCCCTCGCCAACGGCAGCGCTGACGCCCCCGCCATCGGCCGCGCCATGCTGGAAATACAGGCCCTCCGTAAACAATTGGAGACGAACCACGCCAAGGCCCGCGAACAAGCCCTCAGCTTCCTTTCCGCCGATCAAAAAACGAAACTCAAGGCCCTCGAAGACGCCGAAAAACTCCGCGACGAAATCCGCCAGGCCCACGCGCTACAACTCCTCGATACGCCCGCCGGCGCTCAAGGCCCCGGCGTCGCTCCAGGACGCCCCGGCCCCCGCGGCTTCGCCAATTTCCACGATTAATTCAAAAAGGAGTGAGAGTTTTTCCCTCGCCCTCACACTATGTTTATGTAAGGCGCGACCCCTCCATTCCAATTCCAATTTCAACACTCCAACGGCCCGCCGCTTCTCCCAGCGGCGGGCCTTCTTTTCTCGTGTCACCATATATCCATGCTTCGCGCCGCCGCTTCCGTACTCGCCGCGCTTCTCCTGATCCTCATCCTCACCCAGGACTTCCAGATTTACGCCGAACTCCTCCAACCGCCCCGTGCCTTTATTCCGCCCGCCGCCAACGCCGCCGACTTCTTCGCCCCAACCTCCGATGGCGCGCAAATCAATTTCCGCCGCTGGGCCCCCGCCGCCCCTCCTCGCACCCGGATCCGCGCCGCCATCCTCAGCCACGGCAACGCCGGCACCATGGACGGCTACCACACCATCCCCAAATGGCTCGCCGAAAAAGGCATCGCCGCCTATGTCTACGACTACCGAGGCTACGGCCGCTCCACCGGATGGCCCAGCGAGCGCGGTATTTATCAGGATGCCGAAGCCATCTGGCGGCAAGCCCAATCCCGCGACCACGCAACGCCCGAAACCACACTCGTTTTCGGCCACTCCCTCGGCGGAGGCCCCTCTACGTATCTGGCCGAAAAGTACAACCTCGCCGTCCTCATCACCGCCGCCACTTACCCCAGCGTCCCCGAACGCGCCGCCCTTCACCCCTACTTCGGTCGCCTCGCCCCGTTCGTCTGGACCATCTTCCCCAATCGCCAGCGCATCAGCCGCCTGAAAGATACCTGCCTCATCGTCATCCATGCCCGCAATGACGACACCATGCCTGTCTCCATGGCCCGCCAACTCCTCGACGCCTACAAAGGAACCAACAAATTCTTCCTCGCCGTTCACCCCACCGCCGGCCACGGTGACATCATCGGCCAAGTCCCCCAACTCGCCGATCCGCTCCTCGCTCAATGCAATTAAGCCCTGTGGAAAAGTGGTGCCACTTTCCCACAGGCTAATTTATTGAATATTCAACGTAACCGCGTTGGCAGCCTCCCCATCCACCGTCAGCAACAACTGCACCTCGCCGCGTCCCCGCAAGCTATCCGGAATCTGGATGTTGATCTGATCCAGCCCGATAATCCCCTGCGCCCCAACAAACAACACCGGAGCCGCCATCCCGCCAATCGTGCAAGTCACATTATCCAGAGACGTCCGCTTCCGCGCGCCCGTGCCGTATAGTTCTATAAACACCTGGTCGCCACCCATCACAATAGGAGCCGGTACACACCCCGCCGCGCCGCACTGGAACACATTCACCGGTGACTGCGCCCCATTCGGCGCCACCCGCAGCGCCAGCGCCGCCGGCACCCCCGCCCCGCTCGAGTTCGCCGTAAAAATCCCCGGTGCCACGTTCTTGATCGACACCGTGTCCGTCGATACCAGCCCGCTCCCGGCATAGGCCGTCACCGTCGCATCCCCCACCGCCGTCGCTCCCGGTACCTCGAAGTTAATCTGTCCCGGCGAGACGAAGTACAACCGCCCCAGCCGCAGCACCCCCGCCGAATCCCGCACCGTCAATGTCGTCCCGCCGAGCGTCTGCGAAAGCGCCGCCGACGTGTTCGAGACTAACGCCCCCGCTAGCTTGCCCCCATACGTCGCCGCAATGCTCTCCGGCGCCACCGTTTCCGCATAGCTCGCCGCTGAAATCGTCTTCAACACCCCCGCCGCCGCCGGTATAATCGGCACCGTCGCCCCGTCGATCGACAGCAAAAACTTGATCAACTGCGCCCGCTGTGCCGAGCTTTGCAACCCGTCCACGCCGCCCGTTCCATCGCTCCGGTGGACGACATTCTCCATCACCGCCTCCAGCGAATTCACCGATCCGTTATGGAAAAACGTCTGCGGAAACGCATGTAGCGACAACAGCGTCGGCGGATTAAAGCCGCCCGCCCCCAGCGGCGCAGCCGCCGTAGCCCGGATTTCGTTGAACGCAGTCGGGTCAAACGTATTCCCCGGCCGCAGTTCCGTCAGCAACTGTCCAGCGGCTATCAGGCTTGCATCCGGCGGCGCAGTCTGACGTACCCGCGCGCTCGTCCACTGCGATCCCCCATGGCAGTTCTGGCAGTTGTTCGCAATGAACAAAGCCCGCCCCGCCACCACATCCGGATCCGTCTTCGATACCGGCGAAATCGGCGAGCGAATCTCCTTCGCAATATACTCCTTCAGCGCATCCCACCCATTCTGCCCTCGCACTTTCAACTGCCGCCGTCCCCCATTTGCCGGCGTAAATGCCGCCACCGGAACCTCCTGCGTCACCCCATCCGCCCCAACAAGCATCCCCAGCCCGCCCGAGACCCCGCGAATGTTCAATTCAAAATCTTCTTGTTCATCGAAAATCGCCGACCAGTTCAACGCCCGCAATATCCGCGAATCGCCCGGCGCGAAATCGGCGTGCTGCGGTATCGTCCGCCGCGGTCCCGCGCCGAAGATCCATACTACGTTGTCGGTCAATCCGAATGGATGGCACGACCCGCATGAACCCCAGCCGTTGGCCGACATCCGCCCCGTAATCGCCGCTCCGCCCGCCACTGCCGGATCGAAATCGCCAATCGAAGTATGGTACAGCTCCTTACCTATATGCAGCAGATCCTCCGGCGTGCCCGCCGCCGGAACCGTCGCCGATGACATCGTCGCGATCACCCGTTCCACCGCGCCGCTCAAGTCGATCACCGTCACGTCGCGCGATACATAATTCATTACATACGCCGTCGTGTCCGCCGCGTTTATCACGATTCCCCGCGGCTGTTTCCCCGTCGCAATCTGCAACACCCGCGTCGCGTCCGTTGGAATATGCTGCACCGTCGCCGCGCCCGTCGCCGGGTCGACCTTCACCTTGATAACGACATTGCTCGCCGTGCTCACAACGTAGCCCTCATCGAGTTTCGTCTTGAACGCCATCGCCCACGGCTGCGTCACAAACCGCCTCGGCAATCCGGTCTGGTTGTGTACCGCCGAGTGCATATTGATCGTCCGATTCGCGTCCGTCCGCGCCGACAGATTGATCACACTCAACAGCGCCTGCGTATTTACGTCAAACCGCGTCGGTCCATTCGGCGACGCACCCGTGCTCGGTACAAACGCGAACCGCCCGCGAATCGCGATGTTGTTCAACTGATTCGGATACGCGCCCGTCCCGAACCGGAAATCGCCCGCCGGCGCAATCCGCTTTAATGCGTCCCCGTTCGCCAGAAACCCAACATCGGCCATCGGGTTCAGTACAATCTCGCCCGTCACCGTATCGGTTGCCACCGATATCACCGTCACCCGCCCATTCTTCGAATCGTCCGATCCGTCTATCTTCCCAGGCGCGCTTGGCAGCGCCAGAAACTGCGTGACGTATAAAGTGGACCCCATTGTCAAGACCATTTTTGGCTTTCAATAAGCTAATGTCTGACGGGTCTGAATTGAGAGTTGGGACGGCCTCGGCTCGGAAGCCGTCCCTTGCTATTCCAGCCCTCGAAGCGGCGCTCGGGTCGCATCCCTGCGG
>CAMDKT010000275.1 GCA_945900935.1 Candidatus Sulfopaludibacter sp. SbA3
GCAAATGGAACGCTCCGTCCGAAAGGCGCTGAAACCCAAAGAGGCCTACAACATGGTGCCGAGCAGAGATCCCGAAAACGTTTAAGCACCCGAGATCGCGGCGTCGCTCGAACTTGTCGTTTGCCACGAGTCTTTCTTTATTAGTGAACTTGCTGTTTGAAGCACTTCGGAGACATGTATATTACTGTGATCGGTATATTCTGGAAAAAAGGGAGTTCCGCTCGCTTTTAGCCAAGGTGCGAAGGCGTCAAATGACGCCAATACTGCGCCATGCAACGCGGCATCTCCTCTGAGCAGGGTTTCGAGGCGTGTCGGTATCTTCATGCTGTACGTCGTCATCATCTCATGCGGTGAAGTGGTTTTTCCGACATCGGGTCCGCTGCCAGGGTTCTACCGACCTGTCGACCAGCGCCGGCTCGAAGATTCGCCTATTCGCTATCGCACGAAAGAGTTTGCAGGTGTCGTGGTCCGAATGAACAATCGGCTTAAAATCAGGCTTCCTGCGTCGGTAGCGGTCGACACGTTAAACTAGGCCAAATGCGCCCCAACGCCGTTAAACAAGCACTCCGCGAAGGCAAGACCGTCCTAGGAACCTCCTACGGCCAGCTACGAGATCCCGAAATCGCCCGCATCTTAAAGGCGGCCGGTTTCGACTATGCCTACCTCGACGGCGAGCACGGCGGCTTCGGCATCGAGACCATTCAGAACGTCTGCCGCACCGCCGGCCTCTGCGGGCTGACCGTCTTCACGCGTGTCGCCGATATGGAGTACGAACTCATCGCCCGCGCCCTCGATTGCGGCTCCGACGGCATTATTTTCCCAAGAGTCGAATCCCCCGAACTCCTCGAAAAAGCGGTGAGCTGGTGCAAATTCCCGCCGATTGGCATCCGAGGATTTGGGCTGACGGTGATGCAGTCCGACTACGAGCCCGTGACGATTCCGCAGATGATCGCCCACCGCAATGAGAACGGCATGGTGATCCTGCAAATCGAGACGGTGAAGGCGCTGGAAGCACGGGATGAACTATTAAGCGTGCCAGGGGTCGATGTAGTGATGGTAGGCCCGGTGGACCTGTCGATCTCCCTCGGAATTCCCGGCGAATTCGAGCACCCCAAGTTCATCGAAGCCATCGACCAGATCCGCGATACGTGTGTGGCGAAGGGGATCGTCCCCGGCATTCAATGTAGAGGCGTGGCGTTGAGCAAATTCTGCCGGGACCGCGGCTTTCGTTTCCTGGGCACGTCCAATGAATGGAACCTATTGCTTGAAAAGGCGAGAGAAACCGTAGCGGCGCTGCGGTAGCCCCTCAACCCGCGAACGGCGATACTCATAAATAAGCACATGTCGACCCTCACCCAACGCCCCGCCTGGAAGGCCCTCGAAACCCACTACGCCGCCGTGCGTAGCCTCCATCTCCGCGATCTCTTCGCCAACGACCCCGCCCGCGGCACCCGCCTCACCGCCCAAGCCGTCGGCCTCTTCCTCGACTTCTCCAAAAACCGCATTACCGATGAAACCCTGCAACTCCTCGTCCAACTCGCCGAAGAAGCAAACCTCCGCGCCCGCATCGAGGCCATGTTCACCGGCGAAAGAATCAACGTCACCGAGAACCGCGCCGTCCTCCACACCGCCCTCCGCGCCCCTGCAAATTCCGTCGTAACCGTCGACGGCCACAACATCGTCCCCGGCGTCCACGAAGTCCTCGATAAAATGGCCGCTTTCTGCAACAAAGTCCGCGCCGGCCAATGGCTCGGCCATACCGGCAAGCCCATCAAAAACATTGTCAACATCGGCATCGGCGGCTCCGACCTCGGCCCCGTCATGGCCTTCGAAGCCCTCAAACACTACAGCGCCCGCAACCTGACATTCCGATTCGTCTCCAACATCGACGGCACTGACTTCACCGAAGCCGTCATCGATCTTGACCCTTCCGAAACCCTTTGCATCGTCTCCTCCAAGACCTTCACGACCATCGAGACGATGACCAACGCCCTCTCCGCCCGCAACTGGCTCAACGCCCCCGAAGGCGCCGTCGCCAAACACTTCGTGGCCGTCTCCACCAACGCCGCCGAGGTCTCCAAATTCGGCATCGACACCGCCAACATGTTCGGCTTCTGGGACTGGGTCGGCGGCCGTTATTCGATGGATTCCGCCATCGGACTGTCCACGATGTTAGCCATCGGCCCCGATAACTTCCGCGCCATGCTCAGCGGTTTCCACGAAATGGACGAGCACTACCGCACCGCGCCCTTCGAGCAAAACCTGCCTGCCATCATGGGCCTCCTCGGCATCTGGTACAGCAACTTCTTCGGCGCCGCCACGGTCGCCGTCCTGCCTTACGAGCAGTATCTGAAGCGCTTCCCCGCCTACCTCCAGCAGCTCACCATGGAGAGCAACGGCAAGTACATCACCATCGACGGCGAGAAGGTGAATTACGATACCGGCGTCGTCTACTGGGGCGAACCCGGCACTAATGGCCAGCACTCGTTCTACCAGATGATCCACCAGGGCACGCGCCTAATTCCCTGCGATTTCCTGGCCTTCGGTCAATCCCTAAACCCGCTAGGCCGCCACCACGATATCCTGATCGCCAACGTCCTGGCGCAAGCCGAAGCGCTGGCCTTCGGCAAGCCCGATTCGCCCGAACCCCACCGCGTCTTCGAAGGCAACCGCCCGTCGAATATGCTCTTCGCCGAAAAGCTCGACCCCGCCATGCTAGGCAAGCTGGTGGCGCTCTACGAGCACGCCGTCTTTACGCAGGGCATCTTGTGGAACATCGATTCCTTCGACCAATGGGGCGTCGAACTCGGCAAGGTCCTCGCCAACCGGATGATCCCGGAACTTGAAAGCCCCGAGGAACCGGCGCTCAATCACGATAGCTCCACCAACAACCTCATCCGCCGGTATCGGGCCGCCAAACGGAAATAGCGTCCGATCAACCTCAATACCCGAGCAACGGAGCAAGCTAGGCCAAAACTTTGCTTGTTGTCTCTGCCGGGCAAGTCGCAATGCGCACAGCCCGCCGTGCGGTCCAATCAACGCTCTTCAGCTCGACTTTATCCATTCCTGCCATCGCCCAAAGTGGCTGTTGATAGGCACTCCGCCGGAGCCACTTGAGTTTCTTGCTGTCGCTTGCAAAACATTGACAGCAAACATGGATGGCGGCCTCACCGCCGCCTCCTTGTTCAGCCCGCGACACCATCTAAGAACGGACGTTTTTTTGTCCAACGGATGGGGTCCACCCCAAAGGACCTGCAAACATTTCGTTCAATCCCTGAGCAAGGGCAATTCGAGGTTGTATTTCGTAAATTTTTACAGATGAGTCCTTGTCTAAAGGGGAAAGGACATCCTGTGGAAGGAGAACATAAGACGTCGCGATCCGTCCAAGCTGAGCTGATTTTCGGATCGAGTGCATGATTGCGTAACGACGGCGATTACCGGATGGCGCGGGTAGCACCTCGCGGCGATTTTCAACCGCGGAAGCGAAAGCCCGGTGCGCGCAACTCGGAAGAGGCGATAGAATGAGCTGAGTGAGCGTCCAAGAACAGATTCGACTACGTCGAGAGGATATTCTACGCATAGCTGCACGCCACGGCGCAGGGAACGTGCGGCTGTTCGGTTCGGTGGCGCGGGGAGAAGAAACCATCGACATCACTGGAGAAACGACGCCATGGTTTCCCGGCAGTCTGGTCGCGGATCTTGAGCAATTGCTGACGCGCCCCGTTCAAGTGGTCATCCGCCGGTCCCTTAGCCCGCTGATCCGGGACGCTGTTCTCCGTGACGCAGTGCCGCTGTGAAATCTCAGCGAGCATACGTTGAACACGTCCTCGAGTGTATTCGAAGGGTCGGGGAAGATTCCGCCCACGGACGAGAGGCTGTCTTCGCTTCGCATGCAATCCTTCGAAACCTTCAGATTCTCTGCGAGGTTAGATGAGCGTTACAAGCGGGAACACGCTGAGATCGGTTGGCAGTCCATCTCCGGGATGCGAAACGTCCTGGTCCACGATTATTTTGAAGTGGACTTTGAGAGCGTCTGGCGGATAGTCGAACGGGACCTTGCGCCGCTGGAACAAACGATGCGGCTCATTTTGGCCAAACTCGACGAATTGTAGACGGCTTCTACTTCCAGTTCAGCGCCAGATCAACAAACGTCCGCACACAAACGCCGGTGGGGCCTTTGGGCATATCGGGCTTGTTTTCGTCGAGCCAGCCGGTGCCGGCGATATCGAGATGCACCCACGGCGTGTCGCCGACCCACTCCTTCAGGAAATAGGCCGCGGTGATCGCGCCGCCCCAGCGGCCGCCGATGTTGCCGATATCGGCGAAGGGGGACTTCAAGTATTCGCGGTATTCGTCGTCGAGCGGCATGTGCCACATCTTCTCGCCTTGGCGCGCGGCGCTGGCCTGTACACTTTGCCGGAAGGCGTCGTTGTTGGAGAACAGGCCGACGTGAATGTGCCCGAGGGCGACGACGATGGCGCCGGTGAGAGTGGCGACGTCAACCATATGTGTCGCGCCTTGGCGCTTGGCGTATTCGATGGCGTCGACTAAGATCAGCCGGCCTTCGGCGTCGGTGTTGAGAACTTCGATGGTCTTGCCGCTGAGGCTGGTAACGATATCACCGGGGCGCTGGGCGTTGCCGCCGATGGCGTTCTCAACGGCGGGGACGTAGGCGGTGACGGGGATGGCGGGTTTCAACGATGCGATGGCCAGCATGGCTCCGAGCACGGCGGCGCCGCCGGCCATGTCGTACTTCATCTTCTCCATACCGTCGGCGGGCTTGATGGAAACGCCGCCGGTGTCGAACGTCACGGCTTTGCCGATGAGGGCCAGGTGGTCGGTGGAAGTGGAAGGCGTTGCGGGTTTGTAGCGGACGATGATCAGAAAAGGCGGCAGGGGCGAACCTTGGGCGACACCGAGGAGCGAGCCCATGCCGAGTTGGGCCATGCGATCCCTGTCAAGAATTTCGACCTCGAGACCATCGACGGTCTCAGCCATGGCGAGGGTGCGCGCGACGAGCACGGCGGGGGTGAGGATGTTGCCGGGTTCGTTGGCGAGATCGCGAGCGAAGTTTTGGGACTCACCGAGGATGTTGCCTCGGTAGAAGCCTTCCTGGAGAGCGGCGGGTGTTTCGGCGGTGACAACCTTGAATTCGACGAGTTCCGTGCGTTCGTCCTTCTTCGATTTGTGGGCATCGACTTCATGGTTGCCGGTGTGGACGCCTTCGGCGATGGCGGCGGCGAAATCGGGGGTGGCGTAAACGTCATCGAGGGCAAGGACGAGTTTGGCGGAACCGTTGGACTTGGCCTTGCGAACCGCTGCGCCGACGAGGCGGCGGAGAACGGCGGGGTCGAATTTGTCAGACTTCCCGGCGCCGGCGAGGACGAGGCGCTTGGCCTGGAAGCCCTGGGGACGGTGGAGAATGGTGGTATCGAAAAGGCGGCCTTTGGCTTCGCCGGAGGATTCGACTTCGGCGAGCCATTCGGGATTGGCGGCGCGAACGGCGTCATAACTTGGAGTGGCGGGGCGGCCTTCGGCTTCGAATTGGAGAATGTAGAGGGCGTCGGCTTCGACGGCGGTGAGGGACTGGTTAGTAAGAATGACCTGCATGGGATTGGCTTAGTGGGATCTGGACTGGATGAGCGCGGCGCGGGCTTCGGCGTTTTGTTCTTTGGTTTTTTCGGCGGCGCGTTTGTCGTGGAGCTTCTTGCCCCGGGCGACGGCGATCTCCACCTTCACGCGGCCGCCCTTAAAGTACATTTTGGTGGCGACGACGGCGAGGCCCTTTTCGCGGGTCTTTCCATGGATCTTGGCGATTTCCTGACGGTGGAGGAGGAGCTTTCGTTTGCGGTTGGGAAGATGGTTGGCGATGTTGCCGTGGGAGTATTCGCTGATGTGGACATTGATAAGCCAGGCTTCTCCGCCTTCGACGGCGGCGAACCCGTCCTTGAGCTGCACTTTGCCGGCGCGGCAGGCTTTGACTTCGGTCCCGGTCAGGGCAAGACCGGCCTCAAACCGTTCCATGAGCTCGTAGTCATGGCTGGCGGAGCGGTTGTCGCTGATGATCTTGAAACCGGTAGCGGATTTTGCCTTAACGGCGCTCAAAGAATTATCTCCTGCACTTTGTTCTCAACGGAGGCGCACTGCGCGTCGTCATTCCTTAATAGGTGGACCGCCATTCGCTCCACCAAAGCCTCATTTTAGCACGCGACAAAACCGGAACCCTCTGCAAGATGCTGAATATTCGACAGTTAAGCAGCCTATTGGCCTGCGCCACGATCCTCTGGACAAGTGTTGTCCCGGCGGAGGCGAAAACCCGTAAGGGCGACAAATACTACAAAGCGGGCCAGCTGGCCGAGCTTGGGCGGGACTTTGAGAAGGCGCTGGAGAGCTACGAATTAGCGCTGAAAGAGGACCAGGCCGATACTGCATTTCAAATGTCGGTGCGGCGGACGCGGTTCGCGGCGGGGGCGGGGCGGATTAACCGCGCGCAGAAGTTGCGCGAAGCGGGCAAAGTGGAAGAGGCGATGCTCGAATTCGAGCGGGCGTTTTTGATTGACCCGTCGTCCTCGCTGGCGGTGCAGGAGATTCGCCGGACGAAGGCGATGCTGGACTATCAGCGCCGGCAGGGCGCGATGATGCGGGAAGACGAAAAGGGGCAGACGCCTTTGCAGATCGCCAGGAAAAAGAGCGATGAGAAGATCGGCACGATTCAGGGGGTCCCGGAGTTGCGGCCGTTGTCGCGGCAAGTGACTTCGCTGAAGATGAATAACCAGAACGTGAAGGTTTTGTACGAGACGCTGGGCAAGCTGACTGGAATCAACGTGATTTGGGATCCGGAGTATCAGCAGCCGTCGAAAAACTACAACGTGGACCTGACGAATACGAATCTGGAAGAGGCGCTGGATCATTTGTCGGTGATGACGAAGACGTATTGGAAGGCGTTGTCGTCGAATACGATCTTTCTGACGAACGACAACATTACGAAGCGGCGGGACTACGAAGACAACGTGGTGAAAGTTTTTTACCTGCAGAACATTACGTCGGTGCAGGAGTTGAATGAAATAGCGACATCGGTGCGGTCGGTGACGGAAATCCGGCGGCTGTATACATATAACGCGCAGAATGCGGTGATCGCGCGGGGGACGGTGGACCAGGTGGCGCTGGTGGAAAAACTGCTGGGCGATTTGGATAAACCGAAGGCGGAAGTGCTGGTGGATGTGATCGTGATGGAAACGGCGACGGGGCGCACGCGGGATTTGGCGGCGACACTGGTGTCGGGCGAGACGCCGGGGTTGAAGTTCAACCTTTCGCCCAAGGCAGCGGCCGCGGCATTGCCATTGGGGCAGTTGCGATCACTGGGGTCGGGGGATTTCAGCGTGAATTTGCCGGGGGCGCTGTTGCAGGCGATCATGTCGGACCGGAACAGTAAGGTTCGGCAGACGCCGCAGATACGGGCGGCGGACGGGCAGAAGGCGCAGTTGCGCATTGGTGAAAAAGTTCCGACGGCGAGCGGCAGTTTCGGTGCCGGATTCGGGGGTGGCGGCGTGGGCCAGGGCGGCATTAGCCCGTTGATGAACACGCAGTTCCAATACATTGACGTCGGCGTGGTGATGGACTTGGTGCCGCGTATTCATGGCGACGACGAAGTGTCGATGCATGTGGAAATTGAAATTTCGAATGTCGTGGAGCGGATTGATATTGGCGGGATTAAGCAGCCTGTGATCGGGCAGCGCAAA
>CAMDKT010000276.1 GCA_945900935.1 Candidatus Sulfopaludibacter sp. SbA3
CTCTCGCCAACACGACGGCCCGCGGCGGTAACGAAGATTACCCGCCCATTGCCGTCCTCCAGCTTCTCCGTCTCCCGTAAAATCCACGCCTTCGTCCATAGTATTGCGTTTTGCAACGTCGCAGCCAAAAGCAACCGCGGCCGTACCACAAATCGGGCGAATGCAGTCGCTCACATTTCACGAAACGGGCACTCGGAATGCGGTATTTTGGCGATTCGCCGTACTTGCCTCGGTCGCGATATGATACCCCCACCATGTCCCGATTACTCCTCGCCTTACTCGCCGCCCCCCTCTTCGCCCAATTGAGCTCTGGTACCCTCACCGGTCTCGTCTCCGACCCCCAGGACGCCCGCGTCCCCGGTGTCGCCCTCAAACTAATCAACGAAGACACCGGGCTCGTCAACGCCTCTTCCAGCAACGAGCAAGGCGAATACACTTTTTCGCTCCTCCCCTCCGGCCGCTACAAAATCACTGCCGAAAAGCCCGGCTTCTCCACCCTCACCCGCTTCGGCCTCACCATCGAACTCGGCCGCGTCGTCCGCCTCGATCTCACCATCGCCGTCGGCCAGGTCTCCGAATCCGTCCAGGTCACCGGCGCAGCCCCGCTGCTCGATTCCGAATCCGCCACCATGGGCCAGTTCATCGAAAACAAAACCATCATCGACATGCCTCTCAACGGCCGCCGCGTCGGCGAACTCCTCGGCATGATGGGAGCCAGCGTCTTCATCACTGGCGACGTCATCCGCCCCCGCGTCTCCATCGCCGGCGGCCGCGCCGACCAGCAACAATGGCTCCTCGATGGCGTCAACGCCTCCAACGTCGCCCTCGAAGTTCCCCAAGCTTTATTCAATCCCCCCGTTGAAGCCGTCCAGGAAATCAAGGTCCACCAAAGCGTCTATGCCGCCGAACTCGGCAACACCAGCGGCGGCGCCGTCACCATGACCACCCGCTCCGGCACCAACAATTTCCACGGCGGCGCATACGAATACTTCCGCAACGAAAAGCTCGACGCCCGCAACTTCTTCGCCGCTTCCCGCGCTCCCCTCCGTTGGAACATGTTCGGCGGCTCGCTTGCCGGTCCCATCATCAAAAACAAAACGTTCTTCTTCTCCCACGTCGAGTTCCAACGCCAGCGCATCGGCGTCACCCGCAACCTCACCATCCCCACCGCCGCCGAACGCATCGGCGACTTCTCCGCCACCACCAACGCCGCCGGCGCCCGCACCGGAATTTTCGATCCCTCCTCCGGCCGTCCCAATCCAGCCAACCCCGCTCAAGTCCTCCGCGACGCCTTCCCCAACAACATCATCCCAACCAACCGCATCGATCCTGTCGGCCTCAAAATGGCCGAACTCTTCCCACTCCCCAACCGCCCCCCATCCAACCTCGCCGGCGCCAACAACTTCATCGCCAACGCCTCCAACGCCCTCAACATCACCACCTGGACCAGTAAAGTCGATCACGTCCTCACTGACAGGGACCGCATCAGCGTCCGCTACGTTCTTCACGATTTCCCCACCTATAACGGCACCGTCTTCCCCATCGCCGCCGCCGACCCCAATGGCGGCAAAGCCGACCGCCGCGCCCACTCCCTCCTCTTCAACCACCTGCATACCTTCACCCCCACCCTCGTCAACGATTTCCGCTTCAACTGGCAGCCACGGTTCTTCATTAACAGCTCCTATGGCCTCGACGAAGGCTGGCCCGCCAAGCTCGGCCTGAAAGGCGTTTCGGAACGCGCCATGCCCCGCATCAACCCTACCGGCTACTCCTCCATCGGCGCCGCCAATCAAGAACGCGTCCAAACCCCCATTCGCGACTCCCACCTCGTAAATGCCGTTAGCTGGTTCCGCGGCAAACACGCCTTCAAGTTCGGCGGCGAAGGCCGCTTCGGCCGCAACGCCGAGTTCTTTAACCCACTCATCTCCGGCCAATTCGCCTTCAACGTCCAGTCCACCGCCTCCGCCCCCGGCGCGGCCAATACCGGCAACCCCATCGCCAGCATATTAGCCGGAACCCCTCTTAGCGCCAACGTGCGCGCCGTCGATTACATCGATCGCCGCTCCCAATACTACGGCGGCTTCCTCCAGGACGATTGGAAAGTTTCCGCCAATCTCACTCTCAACCTAGGACTCCGCTGGGAAACCCATCTGCCCCGCACAGACGCCAATACCCGCCAAAACGGTTTCGACCTCACTGCCATCAACCCCATTTCCGGCACCCCCGGCGTCATCACTTTCGCCGGCCAGAACGGTTACGCCGCCCACACCTATGATCCCGATTTCAACAACTGGAGCCCCCGCTTCGGCTTCGCCTGGAAGCCCTTCAAGAGTGACCGAACCGTCTTCCGCGGCGGCTACGGCGTCTTCTACGGCCCGCCGCTTCCCGGCTCCAACAACGCCAGCGCGGGCTACGAAAATTCGGGCGATTTCCAGTCCCCCGATAACGGCGTCACCGCGCCCTTCCTCCTTCGAAACGGCCTCCCGAACTACGCCCGTACCGAACTCAACGCGGGCTTCGGAGCCGTCCGCGTCGGCCAAGCCATCCGATTCGCCCCCGAGTTCCACGACCGCAACCGCCGCCTCGGCTACACCCAGCAGTTCAACTACAACATCCAGCAAACACTTGGCCGCAACACCGTCCTTGAAGCCGCCTACATTGGCACCCTTGGCCACAAACTCAACGGACCCGATGTCAATATCAACCAGGTCCTCCCCAGCCAAATGGCCGCCGGCAACGCCCAGATCCGCCGGCCATTCCCCCAGTTCGGCAACGTGACACTCATCACCCCCATGTGGGGCAACTCCAGTTATCACGCGATGAACATAAAGATCGAAAAGCGGTTCTCCGCTGGGCTTAACTTTCTCTCGAACTACACCTGGTCCAAGTTCATTGACGATGTTACCGCCGCCCAGGAAGCGGGCGCGGTCGGAGGCGGCATGCAGAACTACTACGACCGCAAGGCGGAAAAGGCGCTCGCCGGCAACGATATTCGCCACCGCCTGACGTTCAGTTCCGTCTACGAACTTCCCTGGGGCCGCCACCGCAAGTGGCTCAGCGAAGGCCTGGCCGGAACGCTCATCGGCGGTTGGAACCTCGGCAGCATCATGACCCTCCAAGCCGGCAGCCCCGTCGGCCTTGTTACCCAGGCCAACACCACCAACGCCTTCACTCCCGGCTCGCAACGTGTCAATATCATCAAGGATCCCAGTCTCCCGGCGAGTGACAGAACAGTCGCCCGCTGGTTCGACACCACCGCCGTCGCCGCCCCTCCCGCGCTCACATTCGGCAACGCCGGCCGCGCCATTCTCACCGGTCCCGGCCTAGCCGTCTTCAACTTTTCACTGTTGAAGAACTTCGCCTTCAGCGACCGTTGGAACCTGCAGTTCCGCGCCGAGGCCTTCAACGCCTTCAACCGCGCCAACTTCCAGGAACCCGGCCGCGCGCTCGGTGCCGCCGGCTTCGGCGTCATCAGCGTCGCCGACGCTCCGCGCAATCTGCAACTCGGTATGAAGCTGACGTTTTAGACACATTATCGTTCACTTAGACTTTGTCATGAAATCACCTTGCCAACCGCCGCCGTTGCCGAGCCGCGCGCGTCGGCAAGCCCGTAACGTTGTTTCGTGACGAGCCCTTAGGCACGACGCGCACCGTGGGATAAGCCTCCCGTCCTGTCCGCTTCCAGGATTGCCACGCGGCGCTGCCCTCCGGCGAACGCTAAGCGGCGAGCATTGCTTCGAGACCTGGAAAAACTCCCAAAATCTTGGCACTCTTTTCCCGCCGCTCCCGCTATATGGGTTATCAAGCGCAAAAGCGACATGGTACACCATATGAAAACTATTTTTCTTTCTACCCTTCGTCTGGCAACGGCCTGCGCGTCCCTGCAAGCCGCAATCACCGTAAACGTCACCCCTGCAACCTCCAGTCTGGCTTCCGCTAATCCAGGCCAAACACCCAAATCTGTTCACCTGGCCGCCGCGATCAAACCCAACGCCGCCGGCACCGTCATAACGTGGGATCTCGTTCCGCCGATCGGCACCCTTGTTGTCAATGCGACTGATCCAACCAAGGCCGTCTACACGGCGCCGAATCACGCCACTACAGACGCCTGGATTCAAGCCGCCCTAATCATTACCGTGAAAGCCAAGACCGCCTCCGATGCGGGCAAAGACACCGCAACCATATTTCTCGGTCCCCCCGCCAAGCCCGGCGGAATCTACAGCCGGATGATCCTCGGAGGCGAAATGGCCGGTGCCAGCGCCGCTCCCCGAACATTCAAATACTTTGTCGATCTCTACAACTCCGTCCCTCTCGGCAACGGCGATCACGAGAACCTCGGCCCCCGCCTCCGCGCCTGGGTCAATACCCGCATCACTTCCGTTCCCCAACCGGGCACCGCCACTCTCATCAGTTTCCTCGGCGGCGCCAACGGCGCCAACCCCGTCGCCTCCGGATTCTCCAACCTCAAAGTTAACGAAGTCGCTCAAGCCATCGAAACCATGGGAGGCCTCCAGTACCGCCTCTTCGCCCAAAAAACACCGCGCAAAATGTTCTTTGAGGACGGCCGCAGCCGCACCACCATGTCGTTCGTCGCCTCCTATGGCCTTATCACTCCCATCGACCCGAAAGACACGGCCTTCTACGCCGAATTCCCCGTCGCAGGTTCCGCTGCCGCTAACTACCTCAAGCAGTACTACGGCGTCACCAACGACGGCACACCCAAAAAAACAACGCTGGTCCTCGCCAACATGGATCGTGATCGCTTCCTCCGCCAGTATTACGGCGGCGTGCGTCTCCTCACCCACTACTACAACGATGCCGATCAGCCCACTCGCCGCCCCGTTCGCGCCGTCGACATACTTTTCGGCCAGAACGAAGCCGTCACCGGCGGCCGCTGGCGCGGTACCGTCGCCCGCGCCGATTTCTTCCTCCCCATCGCCACCGGCAACGGGACAGGGTACGTCTACGTCTTCGGATCTGCCGCTTTCAAGCTCTCCCGCAAAGCCTTAGAACGCGAGCCCCTGATTCTCGATCCCACCACTGCCCCCGCCAAAATCAACGCCCCGGAAGTCCAACTGGTGCCAATGCCAACCGCCAACCGCGATGTCTACAAAATCGGTGTCGGCATTGACCTCCTTCGCTTCTTTGCGGCCGTCCGCGGTGGAGCTACGCCATGAAACCCGCCGCTTGCCTCATCGCCCTTTGCCTTCTTGCCGGCTGCACGAAGCGCGGACCATATCGGACCAGTGTTCCTGTTTCAAAACACGACACCAGAATCATCGAAGACCATGGCACCTTCAAACTCGGCTTCATTGAGTTCGGCGACGATGGAAAGCGGCTCCCTCTCAAAAAAGCGATTCGCGGTGCCCAGCCCGCGCCCAATAACCGGCCTGACCGCGACGTGCAGCTAAATCTCGTTCTTGCGGAACTATATAAGGCTCGCGGCCTCAATCCCGCTACCGTCGCGGTCGTCCCTGGGAAAACCGTTGGCGGACTCACAATCATCTTCGCTCACGGCTGGAAGAATAATGCCCAAAGCATCGAAGGCCGAACCAAGGATGTGGAGAAATTCCGGGCATTCCTTGCCGATGTCGCGGTCGAAGTCAAACCCGCCCCAGACAAAGCCCCCATCCCCGTAACCGGAGTCTACCTCGGCTGGCATGGACGAAGCGTCAACATTAACAGCGGTTTTCTGAACTGGTGGAGCCTCTGGCCACGCTACTTTGCCGCCGGAAGGGTCGGCAGCCAGGAAATGCAAACGACCATCGCGAGGGTCATACAGGCTGGCGTCGCCGGGCGAGGCACCCTGAAAGAAGATAAACGGCCGCGAGTAATCCTCATCGGCCACTCCCTCGGCGCCCGCGTGCTTGAAAACGCTCTCCAGCAAGTGCACGACACCCAACTCGATGGTGAAGACTCCGCGAATGACCGCAAACTGGGCCTCATCCTCGGCCAGTGTAAAAATCTCAAGGACGGCAACCCCGTCAAGTCAGTCGTGGACCTCACTCTCCTCGTCAACGAAGCCGCCAAGTCCCGTCAGGTCCGCGCCGCCACCAAGGCCTGCCACCTCGACGTGACTGCCGATGTCAAGGTCCGACATCCCGCATGGACCAAGATGAGCTGCCCCGCAGGTTCCAATGCGCTGCGCTGCCAGCCCTATCCCCTCTTTGTCCACATCACCACCACAGCCGACTGGGCCACCCGCTTCCTCGCTCCCGTTGCACTACTCGGCCGCACTGCTCCCCATACCTCCCGCTTGTGGACGCACAGGGTCAACAAGGTCTCCGCCCAATCCACGCTGGTTCCTGACTACGTCTTCAAATTTCAAACCCAGGAAGAGCCCGCCCGCACGTACGCCGTCACCAGGGTCCATCCAAACCAGGCGAAGAATCCCGTCTGGGTCATGCGAGTCGACAACCACGTCATGAAGAGTCACGGCGACATTTGGAATGAGAGTTTCCAGAACATGATCAAAGGTTTGATGGGTGGCCTGGACGTCGTCGACCTACGCAACTTCTCCCGCGAGAACCGGGAACAGAAAAAGCGCTAATGTGAAATAATGCCCAACATGAACCGTCGCGACTTCACCAAAACCGCCCTCGCCGCCATCCCCGCCTCCACCCTCCTCGCCAAGCCCAACTCCAAGTTCGGCGGCGTCCAAATCGGCGCAATCACCTATTGTTTCCGCTCCCTGCCAAGCTCGGCCCCGGAACTTCTCAAATACTGCACGCAGCTCGGCATCAGTTCCGTCGAACTGATGGGCGATGCCGCCGAAAATTTCGCCGGCGCGCCCGCCATGCGCGGCGGCGGCGGTCGCCGTCAAATGACTCCCGAGCAGCAGGAAGCCATGAAAAAGGCCGCCGAAGACCGCAAAAAATGGCGTCTGTCCGTCTCCATGGACAAGTACAAAGAACTCCGCAAACTCTACAACGACGCCGGCGTCACCATCGAAATCGTCAAACTTTCGCTTCCCGCCTCCTTCTCCGGTGAAGAATTCGACTACACCTTCAACGTCGCCAAAGCACTCGGTTCCCACTCCGTCACCATGGAACTCCCCACCGACGAAAAGCTCACCCAGCGCATCGGTGACTTCGCCGCCAAACACAAAATCTACGCCGGCTACCACAACCACACCCAGGTCAATGCTAAGAGCTGGGACACCGCCCTCGCCCAGTCCAAATACAACAGCGTCAATCTCGATATCGGCCACTTCACCACCGCCATCAACGGCTCCCCCATCCCCTTCATCAAAGCCAACGCCGGCCGCATCAGCAGCTTCCATTTGAAAGACCGCAAGTTCCAAACCGAAGGCGGCGAGAACCTCCCGTGGGGCACCGGCAGCACCCCCATCAAGGACGTCCTTCAGCTCATGAAAAAGGAAAAGTACAAGTGGCCCGCCAACGTGGAACTGGAATACGCCATCGGCGAAGGCACTACTGTAATGGCCGAAATGCAGAAGTGCCTCGACTTCTGTAAACAGGCGCTCGCGTAGTTCAGCCAATGCCCGCGGACTTCCCTAAACTCCTCACCGAGTCCGTCCTTCGCACGAAGGCCGGATCGCGCTCCTATCAACGCGGTCACGACTATTACATGCACGGTCACGTCGAGTTCGTCAAACCGTTTAGGGACGGCATCCAAGCCCAATGCCGCTTACTTTGTGTAGCAGAGCGGTATTTTGCTGAAGTTCAAATTATCTGCTGGACATTTTCGCCGCCGCTGGGTATA
>CAMDKT010000277.1 GCA_945900935.1 Candidatus Sulfopaludibacter sp. SbA3
AGCCGGTGGGGTCGACGAATGGGTTGGGGCTGCCGGGTTTTATACGTTTGTGCTTTTGCGCCATGCCGTAGTAATCACCGTGAGCGCCGAGGAAAAGATCGCATTGGAGCGATTTCAGGACGCGAAATGTGCGGGCGAAGTCGGTGGCGATTTCCGGGTACTCTTTGTTGTTGACGAGTTGAGTGCCGGGGTTTACGTTGGGGCTGCCGATGATGACAGCGTTGAGCGTCTTGCCTTCGTCGTCGACTTGGAGGGTCCATGTTGTATTGCCGCGGGTGTGGCCGGGCGTAAGATGGGCGCGCAGTTTGGCTTCGCCGATTTCGACTGTATCGCCGTCTTTCAGCACCTTGTCTACTTTGCATGGCTTCCACTGGCCGCTGTTTCCGGAGCTGGTCACTTTGTTATCACCGGCCATCACGAAGACCTTCGCGCCGGTGAGTTCCTGCAAAAGCGCGAGGCCCTCAGCGTGGTCGCCGTGGGCGTGGCTGGAAAGAAGGATCTTTACATCGGTGAGTTTGAAGCCGAGCTTTTCGACATTGGCGCGGATGATGGGGACGGTGCGCTCGAAGCTGGCGTTGATGAGGATGTGGCCCTGGCTCCCGGTGACGAGATAGGTGGAGAGACCTTTGGAACCTACGTAGTAGAGGTTGCCCGCAATGCGGTGGGGCGGGAAGGGATCGTCCCAATCGCGTTGGGCGAGAAGCGGCAGGGCGAGGAGGGGAAGCAGGCGCAGGAGCATCACTTGAATTGTATCGCTGTAAGGATCCTGGCGAGCGCGGCGGCGGCTTTGGAGAAGGGATTTTGTTCGGCGTAAATGCGGGCTGCGCGGCCTTTTGCGGCGAGGTCTGATTGGGCGAGTTCTTGGAGTTTGGATAGAAAGGTGGCGTTCGTGGCGACTGCGCCGAAGGCCGGCCGCATGACGGCGTTGTCCAGCGTTATCGCGGGGAGGGCGTATTGAAAGGCCAGGGAAAACGACTTTGGTTTTGGCGAGGTTCGCGGCTTTGGCGCGGAGGAGTTTTTCCTGCTTTTTGCCGTGCATGTAGGCAGCGCCGCCGCAGAGGAACGCGAAGATTTTCGGGTAGCCGGGTTGACGCTCCCAGGCGGCGAGTGCGTCGAGCAACAACTGCTGATTCTTTTCCGGCGAGAGCCGGGAGAGCGTGATGAGCACCAAAGCGTCTTCGGGAATTTGCAGGAGTTCTCGTGCTTTTTGCTTGTCGATTGGTGCCAAGGCAGGCGGCGCGCCCCAGGGAATTACGTGGATTTTGGAGTCGTCTGTCTGCGGGTAGCAGCGGAGGATTATTTCCTTCATCGCGTGGGAAGGGACGATGTGGGCCGCGCAGTGCTGCACGCAATCGGACTGCTTCTGGAAAATAAGTTGGAGTAAATCGGGGTACAGCGCCCCGAAGATGCGGTGGAGTTTGACGAGAGTTTCCGGGGCAGCGAGCCCGCGGCAATAAATGGCGGCGATGTCGTTGACGAGGACGACGGTATCGTTTGGATTGTGTTGTTGAATGGCCGTTGTGGCAGCGGCTTCAAATTGGCGCGAAAAGCGAGCGTAGGAGGCGGTATCGAAGTTAACGATGTTGTGGCCGGTAGTGGTTTGCGGCGTGAACCGGACGAGATCGAAGGGCTTGGTTGCAGCCCATTCCGCTGACAGCATTTCGAAGATTGCCGCGCCGCCGCCGAGCGGAGCATGTTCGCCCGCGAAGCCGCCGTGCGCCGCGGTGTAGAGGACTTTCACCGCACGAATTGATCGACGAAGGACTCGCCGAGACCGCATTCGATGTAATGCTTGCGGCACATGTCGATCTTGGTGAAGACGTCTTCAAAGCCGGTGTGGCGGCCCTCGGCGTCCACATAGTACATGCAGCCGGAGATGTGGAAGAAGGTGATCATCTCGTCGGCGGATTCGACGGTGAGGGTGTGCGTTTCGCCGGGCGGCTCGAAGATGTAGTCACCGGCGTTGGCGACCCAATCGTGTTCCAGATAACGCCACGAGCCCTTGATGACATAGCCGTGAACAGGCGCGGGGTGGCGGTGGCGGCTAAGGATGCCAGCCTTGCGGACGCGCAACAAATTGCACCACTGGCCTTGCAGCGTGTTGAGCATCAGCGGGCGGAACCAGACGTTGGGCGCTTGGGGAACCCAGACGCGTTCGTCATCGGGGACGGCGGTGGCGACGATTTGTGCGGGCGAGAGAGGGTGTGTGGACATAGTTTAAACCGCCAGATAGCCGCCATCGATGGGAAGGATGACTCCGTTGATGAAAGACGCGGCTTCGGAACACAAGAATAGCACTGGCGGGGCAACCTCTTCCGGGCGCCCCCAGCGCTTCATGGGGCAGCGGTCCAGGATTGGCGCGGAGCGGACGGGATCGTCCTGCAAGGCTTGCGTGAGTGGAGTGGCGATCCAGCCGGGGGCGACGGCGTTGACGCGAATACCGTCAGCGGCCCAGGCGACGGCGAGCGATTTCGTGAGCTGGCCAATTGCGCCTTTAGAAGCCGTGTAGGCGGGGACGCGCGGACCGCCGAAGTAGGTCCACATGGAGGCGATGTTGACGATGGCGCCCTTCGCGGCGGCGAGTTTCTTATGGGATTCGGTGCAGAGGCGCATGGCGCCCGTTAGATTTACGTCCATGACGTGTTGGAAGACGTCGATCGTGAATTCATCGTCGCGCCGGAGGATGCCAGCGGCGTTCACGAGGAAATCGATTTGAGGAAGCGTGGCGATGCGATCGCGGCAGGCATTCGTATCGGTGACATCGAGTTCGACAAAGTGGATGCCTGATTCGGCGGCGGGAAGCGTGCCGAGGCCCGCGGCGGTGACAGAAGCACCGGCGGCGGCGAAGGCGCGGGCGATGGCGAGACCAATTCCGGAAGTGCCTCCGGAGACGAGCGCGGTGCGGCCTGTGAATGAGAACATGCAATAACAGAGTAGAACGAGAGTCATGGACGACAAAATTTCTCAAATACGGAAAAGCTACTTGTCCGGTGAATTGGACGAGGCAAATGTGGGGGGCGATCCGATTTCGCTGTTCGCGGATTGGATGGACGAGGCGGTTGCGGCGGGGATTGAGGAGGCGAATGGAATGGCGTTGGCGACGGCTTCGGCAGACGGGGCGCCGGCCGTGCGTGTCGTGCTGTTGCGCGGATTTGATGAGCGGGGATTTGTGTTCTACACGAACTATGAATCCGCGAAAGGGCAGGACTTGCTGACGAACCCACGGGCGGCGGCGGCGTTTTGGTGGCCGCCATTGGACCGGCAAGTGCGGATCGGCGGGCGCGTCGAAAAGGTGACGCGCGCGGAAAGTCAAGCGTATTTCGACTCACGGCCGCGCGGACATCAGCTTTCGGCATGGGCCTCGCCGCAAAGCCGCGTGGTGACGGGCCGCGAAAAATTGCAGACGCGAGCGGGGGAAGTGGAGACGCTGTTTCCAGGCGACGTGCCGCTGCCGGATTTTTGGGGCGGGTACCGGTTGGCACCGGAGCAAATGGAGTTCTGGCAGGGGCGGGAGAATCGCCTTCATGACCGGTTCTTATTTGAAAAACGGCAAGGAGTGTGGACGGTGGCGCGGTTGGCGCCGTAGAGCGCGCTACGCCCGCCTCGCGTAAACAAAATAAGCCCCGCGTTCGGACCCGTCGTTCGAAATCAGCCACGTCTGCAACTCCCCTGGACCAGCCGGCAGATCGAGTTCGAACACTGCGGCGCGGGCGGCGGGATCAACCTCGATAGTCTTGTCGATCGCGCCGAGGCGAATGCGCGCCTTGTGAATGCCGGGAATGGCGCGGCCCGGCGTGGTTTCGCGATTATCGGCCGGATGTTCATAGGCGGCCCCGAGCGGTAAATCTAGCTCCTTCGGCCATCGCCGAAGCTCGAATGTGTAGCGCCCGGCGCGCGCATGCACGGCCCAGAATCCATTGGCGGCCGGACCCTCCAGAATCGACTTTTGATTCCACGTTGTCAGCGCTCCCTCGCCATGCCAGTCATGCGCGGTGAGCCGCGAGGGGTTCTCCTTCGCGTCGCCGATGATGATTCGCGCATATTCGCTGGCGCGAGCCGAAACGAGATTCCACCAGTCTTCATAATCCCGCCTGAGACGCGCCACCACTTCCGGATTTTTCGAGGCGACGTCAGTGCGCTGACCCGGATCGCTAACCATGTCGAACAGCTCCAACTTCTTCGGCTCGCTATCGCCCCCGGCTCCTGCGCTTACCAGCCGCCACTCCTGCGTCATCACCGCCGCCTGCCGCCACTTCAACAGGTTTTCTTCTCGCTGCGAATCAACGACGACAGATCGCGCGGGCCAGCGCTGATTCTTGAACAACGGAGTTAGCGAGCGCCCATGCAGCGCCGGGCCTTTCGGCCTCTTCACGCCCGTCAATTCCAACAGCGTTGGCAGCACATCAATATGCGCGGTCAGCGTGTGGATCGGCCGATTGGCCGCAAATCCGCCGCGAGGCCAATGCATAAAAAACGGAACGCGATGGCCGCCATCATACGGCGAGCCCTTATTTCCGCGCATGCCCGCGTTGAAGACCTGGAAGCCGGAGGCGCTGCCATTATCGGTAGTGAAAATGAAAATGGTGTTCGCCGCCAGGCCGCTTGTCTCCAAATATTTCCGAAGCCGGCCCAGGTTCTCGTCAATGTTCTCGATCATGCCGTAGAACCCCGGCTCGCGAAGCCCCTTCACATCGGCATAATGCGCTGAGTTAGCGGCCGGCGCCCACATCGGTCCGTGCGGCGCGTTCGTTGGCAAGTAGCAGAAGAAGGGTTTCTTCACAGCGGCGGAATCGGCAATGAATCGCTGCGCGTTGGTAAAAAAGACATCCGTGCAAAAACCTGTGAACTTCTCCGGCTTGCCATTGTGTAAATAGGTATCGTCGAAATAGTCATTACCGAAATGATCCGGCGTTTGCCAGATCCCGCCGCCGCCGATGACAAGGGTCTCATCGAAGCCCCGGTCTTGCGGACGGCAGGGGAAATTGTCTCCCAAATGCCACTTCCCAAAAATGCCGGTGCGATAGCCCGCCGCGCGGAAACAATCGGCCATCGTCACTTCGTCATGATGCAAAATGCTGCGGCCCTGAATGGTATGCCACGGACCAACAAGATTCGTATAGCGCCCGGTTAGCAACGCCGATCGCGTCGGAGCGCAAGTCGGGCTAACGTGGTAATTCGTGAGCCGCAACGACTGATCGTGCAGCGCGTCCATATGCGGCGTCTTGAGCACCGGATTTCCATGACGGCCAATGTCTCCATAGCCCTGATCGTCGGTGATCACAAACACGATATTCGGCCGCGCCGATTGAGCGACCGCTGCCGCGGAGGCGGTGAGAAATAGACGCCGGGAGATTTGCATTGCTCAGCTAGCGTATCGAAACTAAAGCCCGTTTGGTTGCTTCCATCATGGCTTCCAAAGACTCCCGCGGCAACTCCTTCACAATCGGCCGCACCGCCCACCCCAGGCCATGGGGAACGTCGCGGGTCAAACTCACCGATCGAACTTCCATCCACAAACCCTGTTTGGTTTCCTCCAGCGTCCAATACGATTGCAGGCGCCAAAGGAAACCGCGATCATGGCCGGGCGAATGCCCTGCCTCGACGATTTCCGTAGCTACAGAACGGCTGGCATAGCGGTTCGCCGGCGCCGGCAAAATATCGAGCTGATATCGCACATGCAGATTAACTTCCAACACCTTCTTCTTCCGCAGCCGATGAACCCCGACTATCCGCGTCCCGTCCCGTTTTTCGAGACGTCCCTCAACAACTTCGGGATAGATCGAGGAGTGCCGGGCAAAGTCTTCCAGCACCGCGACGGCCTTGTCCTTGCGCACTCCTGGAAGAAACGTGACCGCCGCCCAATCGTGAATCAACCCGTGCTTCACTTCCAATCCGGCGCCGATCGCAAACACACCCGCCGGTCGTCCGGCAAGCGACTCCGGATTCGCCGCGCGCGCGGTCAACTGCGTATCGACCTCGCGTACATACTCGTCAAAGGCTCGAATCGTTTTCGGCTCCAGGCTCACCAAAAATTGCGCGGACAGGAATACGGCACCAAGAGAAAACATCTTTACATGTTAGACTCACCTTTTCAGTTTTGGTTGCATGCCAGATTTCCCCCTCTACAAATGGCTGCTCGGCGCCTTCTGCGCTTTCAGCGTCGGAGTCGCCAAAACCGGCATGCCCGGATTCGGCATTCTATCGGTGCCGGTGTTCATTCTCACCGTCGGCGATGCCCGCCTGTCCGCCGCCTGGCTTCTGCCGCTGCTCATCTGCGCCGACGCCTTCGCCGTCTTCTATTATCGGCGTCACGCCGCGGCGGCCGCGCTGTTTTCCCTATTTCCGTGGGTCTTGATCGGCATGGCCGGCGGCGCTGTGATGCTGCGATATCCCGATCAACTTATCAGGCCCGTCGTTGGCGCCATTTCCCTCGTCATGCTGCTTTTGTTTCTCTGGCGGCAGCGGAAGACGACGGCCGTTCCTCCTTCCGGATGGAAGCACGCCGGTTTCTACGGAACGTCTGCCGGTTTTGCCACCATGGTCGCTAACGCCGCCGGGCCGGTCATGAACATGTACCTGCTCAGCAAACAGTTGCCGCGTGAGGAGTTCGTCGCCACCGGCGCATGGTTCTTCTTCATCGTCAACATCAGCAAGGTCCCTGTCTATGCAAACCTCGGACTGTTCAGCTCCCAGTCGCTCGCATTCGACGCGGCGCTCATTCCATTCGTCATGGCCGGCGCGTTAATGGGCCGCAAATTGCTGACGATAATGCCGGAGAGGGTTTTTATCAACAGCGTCGTCGTGCTGGCTTTTCTCGCCACACTCCTTCTCTTTCTGCCAAAGTAGTTAGATTGCATGAAGTGCCTTTCCTTGCCGCTGCTCCTGTTGCCATTGGCGGCCCAAAACTTTGAGCCCCTTACAGGCGAACAGCGGTTGCAGTGGTTCAGTAGATCGACCTACGGCCCGCGCAGCCTTCTCATTTCCGGCCCCCTGACTTCCGCCTGGCGCACCTATAACAACCGGCCCGAGGAATGGGGCCCGCACTGGGAGGGCTTTGGAAAGCGTTATAGTGCCCGGCTGTTGAATAACAGCGTGACGAACGGGCTGGAGGGCTCCTTCGGCGCTGCGTGGAACGAGGATCCGCGCTACTTCCCGCTGGGTCAGGGCGCGATCGGCAAACGCCTGGGCAGTGCGTTGAAGCAAACCTGGATGAGCCGTTACGGAAACGGCGAGTACCACTTCGGCGCGGCGAGGGCCATAGGGATCGTCGGCGGCGCCTTCGCGCAGAAGTTGTGGATGCCCGAGAGCGTCACGTCAAACCGGGCTTGCGCCATCAACATCGGCGGCGGCTACGCCGGGCAGTTCTTCAGCAATCTTTTGCGCGAATTCAGCCCGGACCTGCTGAAGAAATTGAAAAGGAAAAAATCCTAGCCGATGGGAGGCGTCGGCTTTTCGCTTCCTGTGAGTCCCTGGCCGGCCGTTGCCGGATCGTAAGCCGGATTAGGTTTCGGCATTACCGCTTCGACCGCATTTCGCCAATTGTCAAGTTTGGCCCGAAGTTGCGCCGGTCGCCGACCGGGTGCTTAAACGTTTTCGGGATGGCAGCCACGGTTGACGGAGCCTACTCGGGATTCCTGGGGAAGGCCGGGACGGAAACCCTGCCGGATTTGCAGGTCCGCTGATTGCACTCGGCATTTCCGTCCAAAACATTTACGCTGGATTTT
>CAMDKT010000278.1 GCA_945900935.1 Candidatus Sulfopaludibacter sp. SbA3
GCATCGAAACAAGCCCCGATAACTGCCAGCCCGCCGCCAGGCCATCCGCCCACCGATTTCCCGTCTTCCACGGAAGTTCCCACACCGCGCTCGATACAAACCGGTGCCTTACGTCGAAATTGGAATGCCCGCGATTTTGATTGATATTCCGGAAATCCATCAGCCCGCCGCCGCCCGGTCCGAACTGCTCCGGAATGTTGTCGATCGAATGCGACCACGTATACGCCGCCGTCAGCGAATAGCCTTTCGCAAACCGCTTATCCAACTGCACATCCAGGCCATTGTAGTTTCCCTGCCCATACGGACTCACCATGTCAATCGTGTTCCACTGCGGGATCGGACGCCGCTGCTGCTCCGTCGCCGGCGGGCCGATCGGGGATCCGTTCCAGTTGTAGGTGCCCATGATGTAGTTCGAGGAGCTGCCCACATACGCCGTGGTCAACGACCAGCCCGGCAGCAGTTCCTGCTGCACCGCCAGATTCCACTGATACACCGTTGGCAGCGGGAAGCGATCCTGCCAGACGCTCCAGTTCAGCCCATTCGGCGGCGTCTTGCCGTCGCCCAAAAAGTTGGCCGGCACGCCGTCCTGCAGACGCAGCGCGGGCCGTGCTGGCGTCGATTGCACGGTCACGCTCCGGTAGAACGGGAAGTTCGAAATCATCCGCGCATTCGCGCCTAGTGATCCCTGCCCCGCGTAGAAAATACCGGCGCCGGAACGGATCACCGTCTTCTGCCGCACTTGGTAGGCCAAGCCCAGCCGAGGCGCCCAGTTATTGGTGTCCGTCTCCACCAGCGAACGGCAGTTCCACGAGTCTCCGCAATGCCCCGCGTTCACAATGGCGTTGAAGTTCGTCCCCGGATTGATATTGATCTTCGATTGATTGTTGTGCTTTTCCCACCACGGGCTCGACAGCTCATACCGCAGGCCAATGTTCATCGTCAGCTTGGAAGTAACCTTCCAATCGTCCTGCGCGAAGAACATGTAATTGCGGAATCGCATCTGGCCCGGAAGCAGCGTCGTCAAGTTGAAACTCGCGGGCAGGCCGAGCAGAAAATCGGCCATCGAAATCCGCGTGAACTGCCCGTCAAACTGGAAATTTCCATGCGCCGAATCGCCGCCGAAAATGTCGGTGCGGTTCCAGCGCAGATCGGCACCGAACTTGAAATTGTGATTCCCTTTGTACCAGCTCGTATTGTTCAGCCACTGGTGCAATTGATGGATCTTGAAATTCGGCATCGATCCCGGCTCGCCGAATCCCTCGTACCCAATCCCGCCAGCAAAACCGAGGCGCGCCAAGCCGAACAGCTTGTCCTGCGCCGGTATCCCCTTAATACCGTACTTCTCATTCACCGCCGCCATCGGCTCCTGCGACAGCTCGCGTTTGTTCACCTTCTGCCGAACGAAACCATAGCGAAATTCATTCACCAGATTGGACCGGAAAATACGCGTCCAGGAGAAGACGCCGGAGTGCGCGTCGTCGTCGTCGAAGGCGCGCTCATTCCCCGCCGCGCCGCGCGCTGGCAGATCGAAAACACTACCGCGCAAGTTGTCAGTCCGGTTCTTGGAGAAGCGTCCGAAGATCTTATCCTTGCCCGTCAAATCGTGATCGATACGCACATCGAACTGGTCGCGGTCATTGTTCCACGGCGGATTGCGAATAAAGTTCTGCCGCGTGCCGGAGCCCGTAAAATTCGCCGCCGGCCAGAGCTCCAACAGCTTCACCGCCGTCGAATCCCAGCGCGCCCGGGGAATCGTATTGGCCGGAAACGGCTGCCCCGTCGAGGGGTCAAGAATCGTCGCCAGCCGCGTCGCGAAAATGCCGCTCCGCTCCTCCGGCGTCGGCACAATGACGAAGTCCGACTGCGCCCGCCGCTGCCGCCGCGCCTCCCAACTCCCAAAGAAAAACGTCCGGTTTTTCAGGATTGGTCCGCCAATCGTTCCGCCGAATTGATGCTGCTTCAACACCTCCGGGTCCGCTCGCCCGTCGCCGGTGCGGTCCACATAGGTGAACATGTCCCGCGCGTCCGTCTTGTCATTGCGCAGGTATTCGAACATCGTGCCGTGCAGCGCATTCGTGCCCGACTTCAAATTCACGATCATCACCGCGCCCGAGTTGCGGCCGAATTCGGCCGAGTAGTTCGACGTCTGTACTTTGAACTCCGCCACCGCGTCCAGCGAAGGAACAACGACCTGCGACTTCCGGTCCTGCATGCCCATCACGTTATTGTTGTTGTCGATGCCGTCGATGATGAAGTTGTTCTGAGTCGCCGGCTGGCCGTGGGCATTGAATCCGGACTCCCGATCACGCGATCGCGTGGCCGGCATCACCCCCGCCGTCATCCACGCCAACTGTTGAAAATTGCGCCCGTTCAGCGGCAATTGCCGGATCTGCTTCTCGTCCACCACATGCGCCAGCGCCGCCGTCTCCGTGTTCAAAACCGGCGTCTCCGCCGTCACCGAAACGGACTCCGTCAGCGCCCCGATTTCTAACTGGAAATCCGCGCGCACGCGGTCCTGCGCCGACACGTTGATCCCGGTCCACGTTGCTTTCTTAAATCCCTGCCGTTCCACCGATACGTTGTATTGCCCAATGCGCAATGGACCAATGGTGAACGCGCCGCTATCGGCGGTCACGGCATCGCGTTTCTCATTTGTTGCGGGGTTGACGATCAGAATCTTGGCCCCCGGCACGGCCGCGCCGGATTTATCGGTGACCACGCCGGTCACCACGCCCATGTCTTGTTGCGCGAAGAGAGCGCCCGCCGCCAGCGTTGCCAAAAAGTAAGGCCTCATAGTAGCCGCATTTTATCACCCCGTAGAACGCAATACCGCTCCCCACCGGGCCCGGCTTGCCGGCAGCAGTCGTTCCTCTGCACCGAAACCTTCGACGGTTCCGGCTATCAACTCTCCATCGATGCCCGCGTAAGTAGCAGCGTAACCGGAACACAGCAACTCTGGTATGCTCCGGCATATGAGATTTCTGGTCTTCCTCCTCGCTTCCGCCGCCTACGCCCAAACCTCCTCCGGCTCCATCTCCGGCACCGTTTTCGACCCCTCAGGAGCCGTCATCCCCGGCGCTCAGATCCGCCTCATCGGCACCGAAACCGGCGACCTCGTCCGCTCCCTGTCCACCGACAACACCGGCGTCTTCTCCGCCCCGCTGCTCCGCCCCAGCAGCTACACCGTCGAAGCCTCGGCGCAGGGTTTCAAGACCCTGCGCCGCTCCGGCATCATCCTCCGTGTCGATGATATTCTCGCCCTAAAACTAACCCTCGACCCCGGCGCCACCACCGAATCCATCAACGTCACAGCCACCGCCGAACTCCTCGAAGAACGCTCCAACGCGGTCGGCCAAGTCGTCGACGAAAAAACAATGCAGCAGTTGCCCCTCAATGGCCGCAACTATCTCCAACTCGCCTCCCTCGCCGCCGGCGCTGTGCCCAGCCGCTCCCGCGACCGCACCATCTCCGCCTACGGCAACCGCGGCCTCCAAAACGCCTTTCTCCTCGACGGTGCCCGCAACCAAAGCTACCTCCGCGGCCTCGACAACCGCCAGCGCGATGCCATGCGCCCCCAACTCGAAGCCATCGCCGAGTTCAAAGTCCAAACAGCGAATTACTCCGCCGAATACGGCGCTTCGGCCGGCTCTGTCATTAACGTAGTTACTAAGTCAGGGTCAAATGAGATACACGGATCGGCCTTCGAATTCCTCCGCAATAACAAAATGGACGCACGCGATTTCTTCCTCCCTGCCTCGTCCAAACAACCCCTTTACATCCAGCACCAGTTCGGCGGCTCCCTCGGCGGGCCATTCATCAAGAACCGCGCCTGGTGGCAGGGCGCTTTCCAACGCACACACATCAGCGAAGGCGAGACGAACATCGCCACCGTCCCCCTCGCCGCCGAAAAGGCGGGCATCTACACCCTCCCCCTCCACGACCCCGCCACCACCCGAGCCAACCCCGCCGGCACCGGTTCCATTCGCGATTTATTCCCCAATAACACCATCCCAGCCGCCCGCTTTGACCGGGTCGGCAAGCCGCTCATGGATCGCTACCCCACCCCCAACCTTCCAGGGACGGCCCGCAACTACGTCAGCAATCCGCTGCAAGCCACCCGCTCCAACAACGCCACCGGCCGCGCCGACCTCCGCGTCTCCGACAAGGATTCCGTCTTCTTCCGCTTCTCCCTCGATGACGGCAGCTACCAGCGGCTTCCTGTGCTGCCACCCGGCGCGCAGACGGGCACCAATCGCGAAACGCCCGCGCGCTCTTATGGCGTCGGCTACACCCGCATCATAAGCCCCAACATCGTCAATGAAGTTCGCTTCGCCTATAACTACATCGCCGTCAATCAGGACGGCACATTACCGTTGGAGAACTTGATCCCCGGCGCACTTGACCCCAGAGTAACTTCGTCTTTCCCCACCTTCGCCGTCCCCGGTTACGCCACGCTCGGCGGCCAGCCCGCCGGCTTCGGCAACGTCCCCCTCTATAAAAGCTCCAAAGTCTGGAACTTCTCCGACAACCTGTCCATCGTGAAGAAAAAACACTCCATGAAAATGGGCGTCGATTTTCAGATTCTCGACATCCCCACTTTCGCGACCCTGAACGGCCGCGGCGCCTTCGGATTCACCGGTGTTTTCACGCAAAATCCCCAGCGGCGGCCCGCCTCCGGCTCGGGACTCGCCGACCTCCTGCTAGGCCTCCCCAACTCCATCACCACCGGCACTCCATCGGACGCCAACGAGCGCGCCAATAACAATTACTTCTATTTCCAGGATGACTGGACTGTTACTCCAAAACTAACTCTCAATTTCGGCATTCGTTATGAACTTACCCGGCCTTTTTGGGATCAAAACAACCGCCTCGCCAATCTCGTTCTCGACTCCGGCCATCCCCTCTACGGCCAGTATGTTCTCGCCGGGGATCCGCGCCTCCCCCGCTCGCTCATGGAGACAGATAAGAATAACATCGCCCCCCGCTTTGGCTTTGCCTGGCGCCCCCCGCTGAATGGCACGGTGATCCGCGGCGGGTTCGGCATCTTCTTCGCGCAGGATGAGGCCGTCGGCGTCAGCCAGCGCATCACCAACAACCCGCCTTTCGTGGGCTTTGGCGGCCTCGGCATGGTCAGCGACCAGTTGAATGTTGCTTCAACGATTCCCCTGAGCTCCCCGCTCCCGGCGCGCCCGGCCAGTGTCGATCCGGCCGCATATAAGTTCGACCCTCGCGGTACAGTGCAGATCCGATCCTGGCAGACAAACTTCACCATGCCCTATGTCGCGCAATGGAATCTCAGCCTCCAGAAAGAACTGACGAAGACACTGGTTTGGGAACTTAACTATGTCGGTAACCGCGGCATCAAGTTACTCGGAGCTTATGAGGGCAACCAGCCCTTCCCCGGCCTTGGATCGGTGAATGACCGCAGGCCATTGGCGTCGATGACCCGCGGTTCCATCCTGCGTGTCGAACCCTGGGTCAACGCGACTTACCACGGCCTCTCCACGCGGCTGGAAAAACGTTTTGCCAAAGGGCTCAGCTTCCTGACGGTGTACACCTTCGGCCGCGCCCTCGACACCCAGTCGAACATGGACCTTTGTGATGACTGCGTCGGTTCCAACGGTTTCGGCTCGGTTCAGGACACGCGCAATCGCCGCCTGAACTACGGCCTCGCCGATCATCACATCGCCCACCGCTTCGTCCTCAGCGGCAACTACGAACTGCCCTTCAACGCCCCCGGCGCGGTCGGCCATCTCATCCGCGGGTGGGCCTTGAGCGGCATCTCCACCATGCAGACCGGCCAGCCCATTACAGTAACGCTGAATTTCGACAACGCCAACACCGGAACCACAAACTGGCCCAACCGCCTCGCCTCCGGCAAGCCGTCGAATCAAAACATCAATAACTGGATCGACGCCGCAGCCTTCGCCTTCCCCGCCGCCTTCACATTCGGCAACGCTGGCCGCAACACCATGATCGGCCCCGGATTCCTCTCCACCGACATATCGTTCCATCGTAACTTCGGCCTGAAACTAACCGACCGCTCCCGCATCGAGTTCCGCGCCGAAGCATTCAACTTATTCAACACGCCCCAATTCGGTAACCCCAACGCCACGCTCGGCAACCCCGCTTTCGGAACCGTAAGCGGTACCGCGCGCTCAAATAGACAGATGCAGCTTGGGCTGCGTTTGTTATTTTAGATCATTGATCCTAAGAACGGCAGTTACCCGGTAGCATCGGCGAACCGGCCAGTGCTTCCAAGGACCTTCCCCCTCAAAAAATGACGAAACGCAGCGCTGAGGATCAGCTTCCACAGCTCGCTTTAGAAAGGCGCTCACCTTGGTCAAAAGTTCGGTGATCTGGGAGGCCTTCGCGTGGGTGTTGGTAATCTCCACGGTGGTCTGATTCCCGTGCCTGGTTTGCCGGGCGATGCCGTGCAGTGTCAAGGGCCGCGAGGGGATGGCTTCGGCGTAGTTGTTCTCCGCATCGCCCCGGTCCCGGTCGTGCTGGGCGACGGTCAACACCCCGCCGGTGAGGGAAGTGACCAGCACCACATCCTCATATTGGATCCCCTTGTAATTCAGTTCCGGCAGATCCAAGGTCAACTGCTTCGCCGCTTTTCCTTTGGACTTCTTCTTGCCCACGGCGTCCGCCGGTTTGCTCCGTAACGGTCGCCGCGGCACCACCACACCCCGTTGCTTGGTCCATCCGCTCAACCGCAACGTTTCCACTCTCCCCTGCCAAGTTTGCCCCGCATCCTCCCATTCGGGGTTTGCTCCTCGGCGAGCGCCGAGGAACCAAAACGCCAATTACCGCAAACGCCCAGCAAGCCGTCCCTGCCCGTGCCGCCACCGGCGCGTCCAACAACAACCGCACTTCCCCAATCCACCCCAACCGCTTCTTTACATCCCGAACGAGACACCGCTCCAGCACCGGCCGCACCCAACCCGGCGCGCCGGAAAGCTCGAATTCTCCCCGCAGCACCCCCGCCAAAATGTCCGAAATTGTTGAACCCGCAAACAGCCGCTTCCCCGAAGTCAACTCATACAGCACCACCCCATACGCCCCAATATCCGTCCGATGATCAACAACAGAGCCCCGAGCCTGTTCCGGCGACATATACGCTGGCGTCCCCATAATCGCCCCGGTGATCGACCCTCCCATCGTCAAAGTTACATCTCCCGCCGCAGGCTCCACCGCCTTCGCCAATCCAAAGTCCAGCAGCTTAATAACCCCCTCCGGAGTGACCTTGATATTCGCCGACTTCAGATCCCGATGAATAATCCCTTTTTCATGCGCCGCCTCCAGAGCATCGGCAATCTGCCGCGCCTCCTCCACCGACAGCCCGCCCCGTTCCGGCAACGTTAGCCCCTCCACCAACTCCATCACCAGCGCCCCGCCCTCAATCCCATAAATCGCCGCGATATTGGGATGATTCAACGCCGCCAGCCTCCGCGCCTCCCGCTCAAACCGCGCCATCCAATGGTACCGAGGATATCGAGAGGTCCGACGCTGATGGAGGTTTTCGAGCAGCGGTGTCGGGAACAGGAATGAACCCCTACTTCTTGCGCAGGAAGTCAAAATTACAGCCTTCGTCTGCCTGATTGACGTGCTGCAGGAAGAGCCCGCCGTAGCCTCGGTCGTAGTGGGGTTTGGCGTCGGGGAGTTCGGCCAGATGGACAACGGTTTAAGGCGAAACATCGACCCGTCCGTTTGTGCG
>CAMDKT010000279.1 GCA_945900935.1 Candidatus Sulfopaludibacter sp. SbA3
GCCGCCTTGTTCTTCGCCCCATTTCTTGGCGTCATCCCCGCCGCCGCCACCGCTCCAGCGCTCATCCTGACCGGCGCTCTTATGATGGCCCACGCCACGGAAATCGAATGGTCCGATCCGCGGAACGCCTTCCCAGCCTTCCTCACCATCATCGCGATTCCCATGACATTTTCCATCGCCAACGGCCTCTCCCTCGGCTTCCTTTCCTACACGTTTATCCAAGTTCTCACCGGCCGCGCTAGCGGTGTCTCGCCCTTCGTCTATCTCCTCTCCGCCGTTTTGATGCTCCGATTCTTGTATCTTGGTTCTGCCTAATGCGTATCATTTTCCTGTTATTCACATCCATCCTCGGCGCAGCCGACTGGCAGCTCGTCTCCGTCAACAAGATCTGGGACCAGCCCAAACACGCCGCCTTCGGCGACCTCATCCGGTGGAACAATCGCTGGTACGCGACTTTCCGCGAAGGACAAGGCCACGCCCCGACGAAGGGCAAAACCGATGACGGCAAACTCCGCGTCCTCTCCAGCGTTGACGGCGTCAAATGGAAAAGCGACGCCCGCATCGAGGAGTCCGGCGTCGACCTTCGCGACCCGCACTTGAGCATTACGAAGGACAACCGGCTGATGATTGTCGCCGGCGGCTCTTACTACCCCAACGGCGAGTACAAATCCCGCCAAAGCCGCGTCTTTTTCTCGAACAACGCCAAGCACTGGACTTCCCCTAAAAAAGTCCTCGAAGATACCCACTGGCTCTGGCGCGTAACCTGGCATAAGGGCATTGCCTACGGCGTCTCCAAATACGGACCGCCCCGCAAGATCCGCCTGGTGAAAAGCGCGGACGGCGTGGATTGGGAAACCATCACCGAACTCGATGTCCCCGAGGGCGACGAAACCGCCGTCCGGTTTCTCCCCGATGACACGATGGTCGCCCTCACGCGCCGCGACATCGCCTGGATCGGCGCCAGCAAGCCGCCCTACAAAGACTGGTCCTGGCACCCATCCGGCCACTTCATCGGCGGACCCAACGTTGCCATTCTCCCCAACGGCGTGTGGGCCGCCGGCGGCCGAATCTTCGAAGGCGGCGACGCAACCAAACGGCACACCGAAATCGGCGAACTGACGCCCACCGGCTTCACGCCGAAACTGCGGCTCCCCAGCGGCGGCGACTCCAGCTATCCCGGCTTCGTCTGGCACGAAAACCTCCTGTGGACGCTTTACTACTCCAGCCACGAAGGCAAGACTTCCATTTATCTTGCGAAGATAAAAATACAGTGAGCGAACAAGCGATTCAGCGCGGCCTCCGGCTGGAATACGCGACGATAGCCTACAACGTGTTGGAGGCCATAGTCGCTCTCGCCTCCGGCACCGTTTCGGGGAGCGTCGCGCTCATCAGCTTCGGCGTCGATAGCATCATCGAAGTCAGCTCCGGCTCCGTCATGATCTGGCGGCTCGGCAAATGCGCCGATGAGGCCGAACGCCGCGCGCAGAAGCTGATCGCCTTTTCCTTCTTCGCGCTCGGCGGCTGGGTGCTGTGGAGATCCATCGCCGGTCTGTGGACGCACGAGGTCCCCTCGCTGAGTTGGACGGGCATTGCGTTGGCCGCGCTGTCGCTCCTGGTGATGCCCGCGCTGGCCAGAGCCAAGCGCCAAGTGGGGCTCACGCTCAACAGCGCCGCCATGGTGGCCGACTCCCGGCAAACCAGCCTCTGCGCGTATCTCTCCGCCATCCTCCTGGCGGGCCTTCTGCTGCAAGCGCTGGCTGGCTGGTGGTGGGCTGACTCGCTGGCCAGCCTCGCCATGACGCCCATTATTTTCCACGAGGGCTTTGACGCCTGGCGCGGCAGGGGCTGCTGTTAGAGCGCCAACGACGCAGCCAATCGAATGGTCTGCCCGCTCTTCTTGTCGCTGATGATCAACTCGCCGCCCTCCTGCCGCACATCGTCGACCTGTGTGAATCCAGCCGGAACGCGCGTATAGAACATCAGGAATCGCGTGCCGATTTTGGACTTCGCCGGTAGCCAGCGGAATGCCGGCGTGTCGAACATTTTGCCCATCTCCACCGTCTGGCGGCGCGAAACGTCAAAGGGCTGCGTGCCAAATTCCAGGCCGCGGGACAACGCCAGATTCGCTGGGTAATTCATCCATTCCTGCAGCCACGGATACTCTTCGCGGCGCACCAGATAGCCGAGCATCAGCCGCTTCTCCAGGTTGATCGCCGTGACGAAACCCAGGCGTCGCGAGGGGTCGAAAATGCAGCCGCTGTGGTCCATGGAATTGGGCGGATCCGGAATCGCCCGCAGATCCGCCATCCCGCCCGCTTTCAATGGCGCAGCCGGATAGACAAACGGCTGATCGGAGACCAGTCGCCGATTGGGCGGAGTGTTCTGATGCGGCCGCGTTTGGCACTTGCCGACGGAGGCATCGATGACGGTCTTGCCGGGAGAGAGGAAGGGGTAGCCGATCGTAGCGTGCTCCGCCCAGTTGATGGGCCTATCGAAGGCCAGCTCATTTTCCAGCGTCGAGTCAACATAGACGACTTGCTCGCCATCGACGAGTTCGAGGCGGCGGGTCAGCCCCTCCTGCACCAGCGGCAGACGAGTCTTAAACGTGATCTGCCGCGTTTTTCCTTCGCGTCCCTGCGCCGCCAGCGCCCATGGCTGACGATGCGCCTCGCCATGGCCTTGCAGCCCCGCCGCCTGCTCTTCCTTCGACGACGGCCCGAAGCCGTCAACGCACAGGAAATGTCCCAGCGAATCGCCAAATCGCGCCGGCCCTTTCGTCATCCGCGCCAACGCCACCGGATTCCACATCGGATTCATCTTCTCAGCGTCGTCCTTCAAAATCAGGCTGACAAACGCCCCGCCGTTATTCAGCGTCAAGAGTTCAATTTTCTCGTTCTCCAGCGCCGTCGCCGAACGGGTCTCGAACGTGGTCGCGCGCTGCGCAAAGCCCGCGAGGGGGATTAGGAATAGAGCAAGGAATCGCATAAGCCAAGTGACAGCATATCCGAATCAGCGGCTCGCTTTCACAACGCCCAGCGCCTTTCGCGCGCCGCCTGGCATGACGATCTCGACATCCGCCTCCGTCGCCGCGCCCAATCCAAAGTGCGCCGGCACGAATGAGCCGGATCCGTAGCTGCCGCCGGCCGTCACTTCCTGCCATTGATTCCCGGCGCGGACACGCGAGCCAATCGGCGCTTTCACTTCGAGCCAATGGCCTGATCCGGCGGAAACATTTTTCCAAATGACGGCGTGTTCCCCGAGCGCGCTGGTTACGATATCCAGTTTGCCGTCGCCATCCAGATCGGCCACCGCAAGGCCTCGATAGGCCGCCGCCGGGGTCAATTCGGTCCCCATTCGAAACTTGCCGCCGGCGTTCAACAGCACCGTATTCGGCTCCTTGTACTTCTCCGACCGGGTTAGCTCGATCGTATCGGTCACATGCGAATTCGCGGTGACGAGATCCTTCCAACCGTCGTTGTTCAAGTCCGCCAGCGCCACGCCCCAGCCGCTCCTGCGAACCGTCAACGCGCCCACGCCCGAGGGATAGGTGACATCGCGGAAGCCCGCGGCGGTGTTGCGAAAGAGCGGAAACGTTTCGCCAACCAGCGCCGTGAAAATAAGATCCGGCCGCCCGTCATTGTCGTAGTCGCGCATGTCGGATCCCATGCTCGAAATGGGCTTGCCCATGTCGTTGTACGCCGCTCCGGCGGCCAGCGCGGACTCGACGAATTTCCCGCCGACATTTTTGAAGAAGAAGTTCGGCAAAGCGTCATTGGCGACGAAGATGTCGGGCCGTCCATCGCCATCGACATCGGCGACCGCCGCGCTCATTGCCTTCCCCATGTGCCCGGATATGCCCGCCGCGACGCTGACATCGGCGAACGTTCCATCGCCGAGATTGCGGTACAGCCGGTTCGCGGTTGGCATGAACTCGCGCGGATGGCAGTACACGCGCAGGCGCTCGCCGCAGCGCTTTGAAAATGCGGGCGTCCAGTCCAAATAGTTGACGACAAACAGGTCCAAACGTCCGTCCAAATCGTAATCCAGCCAAGCTCCGCCGGCGGCGAACTTTTCATCCCGAATCCCGCGCGGCGACAACGTGAACTTGCCCCGCTCATTCCGGTACAGCAGATTTTTCCCTGCGCCGGCGACGAATAGATCGGTCCATCCATCGCCGTCAAAATCCGCTGCGGCTGCGCCGATCGAAAAGCCATCGCCCGCTAAGCCGGCCTCTGCCGTCACATCCACGAACCGCAGCCCGCCCATGTTTTTATACAAGCGGTTCCAATACTTCGGCCCGGTCTTTTTGAGCGAAGGCAATTCCGCGCCGTTGGTAAAAAACAGATCCAGCAGGCCGTCGTTGTCGAAGTCGAACACGGCCAATCCCCCGGCCATGGTCGAGACGACGTGCTTTTCAGCGGTTGGCGAATGCTCCAGAACGAACTCCAATTCCCGCCGCTCAAACGCGACATCCGTCACCGGCCCATCCGCGGCTGGCTGAGCGGCGGAGGCTTGACGAAGAATGCGCGCCGCCTCTTCGTTCTTCGGCGTTAGCCGCAGTGCTTCAGCGGCGGCGGAGCGGGCCTCGGCCAGCCGGGTCAATTTGAACAACACCGAAGCCCGCCCGGAATGCGCTTCGCTGACGTTCGGATCCGCCTTTAAAGCCGCGTCGTAAGCCGCCAGCGCCGAGGCCCAATTGCCCCGCTCTTCCTCAATACTCCCGACCAGATGCCGTGTCCGCGCGACTGGCTCACCCAGCCGTTCGGCTTCACCAGTGGACCGCAGCGCTTCGGGGAATTTTCCTTCCATGAACAGGACACGCCCCAATGCATACTGCCCCGGCGCCCACTTCGGTTCCTTGGCAACCAAGGCCGCCAGCACCGTCTCCGCCTTACCCAACTCCCCCATCTGCTGGTAACAAAGCCCCAGCAAATACCGGCTGCCTCGGGACGAATCGCCGCGCTCCAACAACGCCGCGGCTTCGGCATATCGCCCCTGTTGAAATAGGTCCTGCGTCGTTGGTGCCTGCGCCGCCAAACATAGAATCCAGTAAAGAAATACGCCCATCTTGCTGCGACGATTCTATCGAATAGAACAAGCCGGCGTATTTGGCGAGGTTTAGTTAGGAGCGCCAGGGTTGACTGGAGTCACCGTCAGCCGCGCGTAGAGCATCTCACCGGTGAAAGTATTCTGGGCAATGGAAATCACGCCCGCCGTCATATCGGTCAACCAGACCACAGTGGCCTGTTTGCCATTCAGCGTCACCGCTCCGTGGACCAGTTGGAGCAGAGGAATTTCGATCAGCCGATACTCGACCATGACCGGCGCCCCTTTCCAGATAGCCATCGCGACATGCCCAATGCACTCTTCGAGATACTTCGGCGCCTTGACCGCATGGCCGGCGTCAAGGAAACCCGGGGCGTCGACGAAGTTGTCGTAGAAAAATTTCATGACTGCGTCAATCTTTTTCTCGGATGCCAGCTTGCGCTTCAGCCTGTCAATTGGCAGATCCAGGGATTTCGGTTCGCTCATACTTCTCCAGCCTAGCGGTTCTCCGGGCGAAATGTAATGGCGCAGTATTGAGCGCGAAGCGGACAGACTGCGGACAAATGGTTCCGTATGCCCCATCGGCCGTTTTGAAAGCGCACCCTAAAAAAGCGAAGGGGCGGCGCCGGATTGTCCAAGCGTCCGCCCCAGTCTCGCCAAACTACTTCGTCCGGTTAGCCTCCGAACCTTCGCCGCCGGCCATGGCGATCCGCGCCTGCGCCGCCGCCAAACGGGCGATCGGCACACGATACGGCGAACACGAAACGTAGTTCATGCCGATCTTCACGCAGAACTCGACCGAGCTCGGCTCGCCGCCGTGCTCGCCGCAGATGCCGATTTCCAGGTCCGGACGCGTCTTCCGTCCGAGCTTCACCGCCATCTCAACCAGCTTGCCGACGCCCGTCTGATCCAACACGCCGAACGGATCGGCATCGAAGATCTTCAGCTTCTCGTACTCGGGCGAGAACTTCGTATAGTCGTCGCGAGACAAGCTCCAATGCCCGCCGCTCAAGCGCGATGTCCGTCGCTGGCCCGTCCGCGGCTGGCCGAGCGGCGGTGGCTCCACGGAGAATGCGTGCCGCGTCTTCATTCTTCGGTGCCAGACGCAGAGCTTCGGCGGCGGCGGTTCAGGCCTCGGCCAGCCCGGTCAATTTGAACAACACCGAAGCCCGCCCGGAATGCGCTTCGCTGAAATTCGGATCCACGTTTAACGCCGCGTCGTAAGCCGCCAGCGCCGCCTCCCAATTGCCACGCTCTTCCTCGATAGTCCCAATCAAACGCCGTGTCCGCGCGACCGGCTCGCCCAGCCGCTCGGCCTCCACTACGGCCCCCAACGCTTCGGGGAACTTTCCCTCGCCAAACAACACACTCCTAGAGCATAGCCCCCCGGCGCCCACTTCGGCGCCTTCCCAGCCAAAGCCGCCAGCACCGTCTCCGCCTTCCCCAACGCCCCCCATCTGCTGGTAGCAGAGCCAGAGTAAATACCGGCCTCCGCTGGAGGAATCTCCGCGTTCCAACAAAGCCGCCGCTTCCGCGAATCGCCCCTGTTGGAAGATGTCCTGCGGCGTTGGCGCTGGTGCCTGGCTCAATAGGAGTAGCACCATTCGAAGGAACATCTGTGCACTTCCGTTCTACGAGTTAGGTCAAGCTTTCCAGGATATACTCGACCGTCTCTCTAATGTCGGGAGTTGGATTTCTTATCTTTATCTTTTTATATGGATTTTGTCCCGCCTCCACGAAGACACTGATAGGCCCCTTGAGGAGGGCACTCAGAAAACTATGTGTCGACATCTCAACGTCCATGAAATCCAGAACTATAGTATTACCGGATTCCGCCGCCGGCAACAAGTGTTTGTCTTTGTAGCTAATCGCTTCCATCTTATTCTCGGCAAACCTGCCGAAGTAGTTGTAGATACTGAGGTAAAAACTTTCTTCTTTGGCGGCGGATTGGCGACTCCTCAGTTCTTCCGCCGCAACCTTCCTGGTTTCGGCAAGCATAAGGTCCAGCTTGAAAGCGCTGTCAGTCTTCCGAAGATCTATCTTCAAATAGACAATCGTACCGGGCCAGGAACAATTGAGGGTCCGCGTCGTAATGTCGCGGGGAGAGATATGCAGCAGGCCGTTCCCCGATATTACGTACATGTCCCCTCGCAGCTTTTGCATGATTTGGGATGAGAAGAACAACCCGACTCCCGCGTTATTCTGCTGAGTGTACGGGTTTGTCCGGCCGAAGGTTCCGCTGACATTTGGCCTGATCGCAAGCCGCAGCGCATCAACATCCGACTCGATCTCGGGGTAGGCTCGACTTAGATGCTTACGAATTCCGATACCCATGTCCGCAACGATGACCGATATCTCGTTTGTCTTTTGGTACCAGCTTAGCTGGACGATTGAGGGAATTCGAAAGTCATTCCCCTTTCGATCCTTTACCCAGCACTGCCCATGTTCCAAGGTGTTGTAAAGTATTTCCGCGGTGACGTAGTGCAGAATTTTTGAGTACTCCAAGTGAAAATCTTCCGCGAACTGATCAAGGATCTCCTTTACCCGATTGAAGTCATCCGAATTACGCAGCGCGACTAGTGGCTTATACCGGTCACACTTAAAGTTTTCCCTTTCACTGAATAAAACATAAAACCATCCAACCGCTCCCATTTTTTT
>CAMDKT010000280.1 GCA_945900935.1 Candidatus Sulfopaludibacter sp. SbA3
AGGCTCGGCGGTTTGGTTGAAGAGATTGATGACGGGGGTGCAATTGAGGCGGAGGGTTTTTTCATCGACGCCGACTTCGAGCTGGGGCATGCGTTCGAAGCGTTCAAAGCGATCGATGAGGAAGACGACTTCGACGCCATTTTTGAAGCCGGAGGATTGGAGGGCTTCGAGGCCTTTGAGTTTGAAGAAGAAGAATTTTTCGGGGCAGTGGAAGTATTCCTGGATGAGGCGGTAACCTTCAAAGGAACGTTTGGGATAGGGGAGCATGGCTTCGTTTTCGTCGAAGCCGCCGGGTTCGAGGGAGGAACCGGGGAGGGAGATGGCGGGTTTACGGGAGTTGGGGGCGAGGTCGCGGAGTAGGATTTGGGAGCAGCTATGGCTGAGAAGTTCATAGAGCGAATTGGCCATGGAGGATTCGCCGTTGACGTAGAAGCGCAGCTCATTGAGCGGCATTTTGTCGAACTGGGCCTGGCCGGTGAGGCGGAGTTCGGTGCGGAGTGCGGCGACGGCGGAGCTGACTTTGGGGGCGGGTTTAAGGCGATCGGGGGAGCGCCATTGGGTGGCGCCGATTTGGAAGGGCCAGAAGGTGACTTCCTGGCAGGTTTGGAAGCGCATGGGCAGGCCGTCGACGGGGCGGGACTGGAGGCTGGTGCCGCGGGCGATGCGGGTGCCGGAGAGGAGGCCGGCGTTTTCGAGGTCGGTGTACATTTCGACGATGGTCATCGAGGGAATGGGGCGGATGAAATGGGGGTAAATGATGCTGAGGAGGGCTTCGGTAATCTCCGGGAACTGGTCGTCAATTTTGAGGTGGACGCGGCCGGCTAGGAAGGCGAAGGCTTCGATGAGGCGTTCGACGTGGGGGTCTTCGCACTGGGTGTCTTCGAGGATGAGGCGGCTGGCGATTTTGGGATATTTTTCGGCGAAATCCGCGCCCATCTGGCGGATGAAGCTGAGTTCGCGTTCGTAGTAGAAGAGCAGGTCGTCACGCACGATCAGCCACCCTCCACGGTATAACTTTGGCTGGAGACGTCGAGGGTGGTATCGAAGGAAACGCGTTCGGGAGCGGGGTCCATGACGAGCATGCCTTCGACACGGAACTTGATTTGGAGCGTTCCTTTTTCGGAAGGCTCGATGTGGACTTTGGCGTTGCGCATGCGGGGTTCGAAGATGGCGACGGTATTTTCAAGGAGCCAGACGACGCGGGTCATATCGCGTTGGGAAGAGAAGGAAAAGTGGGTGAGGTCGGGGAGGCCGTAGTTGTAGAGGGAGTGGGTGAGTTCGGCTTTTGGGTCAGTGGACTCGTCGCGGATGCGGCGGGTGTTGAGGAGCCATTCGATGTCGCGGCGGAGAGACTCTTTGAGAAGCCGGACGGACTGGGCGCGGGACATGAGGGGCTCCTGGGAGTTTTTGGGATCGCGATCGATGAGGCGATCGAGGAGCGGGATGGTAACGAGATGATCGAGGTCAGAGCGCGCCATGCAGGTTCCTCTATCTGAGCAGGCTCATGGCGGCGACGGGGTCGAGGCGGCAGAGTTTGGCGTAGAGCTTTTTCACTTCGGGCGATTCGCGGTCGGTGCGGGAGAGGCAGCGGTAGAGAAGCGTGAGGGGGTGGGCGATGGTTTCGGATGGCTCCCAGTCTTCGAGGCCGCGGGAGTCGATTTCGGAGGCGAGTTGTTCGAGGCCGGGGAGGGCCATGGGTTCATTGCCGCTGTCGATAAAAATTTGGGCGAGTTGGGTTTTGCGGAGGAAGCGACTGCGGCCGGAACGTTCCGTTTTGCATTCACGGTCGATCATTTCGACGGCTTCGCGAACGCGGCCGGAGCGGAGGGCTTGCTGGGCGAGTTCCCAGGCGTCGGGGGTGGCACCGAGTTCATCGGAGGCGGGTGTGGAGACGGGGGCGGAGCTGTAGGAATCGACGTTATCGGAAGGGGCGGCGGCGATGATGACGTCGGTATCGATCCATTGGATGGTTTCGGCGTTGGCGGTGGGGGTGTCGTCGAGGAGGGTTAATTTGGTGAGATTGGGGTAATCCTGGAGAACGCCGCGGACGCCTGCGAGGATGCCTTTGCGAAGGCCGTCGTAGGACCAGCCAAGCTCGGTGCAAGCGCGGGCGGCGTAGCGATGGAGGTCGAGCCAGCCGCGGCCGCAGGGGAGGGCGAGGGCAGTTTCGGCGGTGGCAAGAACTGCCGCCCAGTCGGGTTCGAGGGACGCTTTCTTGATTTGTTGGCGAAGCTCAGTGGGCGGGGCTTCGAGGCGGGAGGCGTCGAGGGTTTCGCCGCCGGAGCGGAGTTCGCCGAAGCGGAAGCCGGCGAGAAGGAGATAGGGCGCGGGGGAGTAGGCGTCTTGTTCGCGGAGGTAGCGGGCGGCGGAGACGATGCGATTGACGGCGTCGTCGGCATCCTGGGGCTCGGCGGAGAGGGCTCCGCCGGATTTTCTTTTAACGGGCGCGGCGGCGGGGGTTTCGCTTTGGTAAGCGGGGGCATCATCGTCCTGCGAGGCGGGGGCTTCCTCTTCTTCGACTTCGGGGCCGGGGACGGGTTCGTCGGGCTCTTTTTCGCGTTTGCGGATGAGGAGGCTACGGACGGTGACGCCGGTTTCTTCCAGGGCCTTGCGGAGTTTGGAGAAGCCGGGAGCGTCGTCGCCGAATTTGCCTTCGCAGGCAACTTGTAGGTTTTCGAGTTCTTCGAGGCAGGAGGCGAAGGTTTCGGAGAGGGCGACGTAGTATGCTTTGGAGGTTTTGTCGAAATCGGCGTCGAAGGCGTCGACGCTGACTTTGCCTTCGGCGACAGCGGCGTTATAGGCTGCGAGCTTTTCGTAGCCTTGTTCTTCAGCGGCGGCTTTGGAGCCGACGGAAGCTGAGACTTTGAGATCGACCGCGCTGAGGCCGCCCTTGGTGATGGGGGCCATGCGGATTTGGAGATCGAAATTACCGAGCCAACTGAGAGGTGTGGCGCGGAATTCAGCGTCGCCGTCTTCGACTTCGGGGTAGATGGAATCCCAGAAAGTTTCGATGAGCTGGCGGAGGAGGATGAAGGAATCGCGGAGGAGCGGGAAGCCCTCCTTTTTGAAGTAGGCTTCGGCGAGCCAGACGGCGAGTTGGATGTCTTTCGATTGGGTGGCGAGGGCTTCGCCGGCGAGCTTGAGGACAAGATTCCAGTCGGCGGCTTTGCGTTCGCGTGCCCAAACGCCAGTGGGCCCGGTATCGTCTTCCTGACGCCGGGCCTCTTTGATTTTGTCGTAAATCGGGGCGTAGTACAGGTACGCTCCGCTCGGATTATCTCCGGGGATGGGGTTAAGGAGGTCGTCGCGGAGGGGCATGGGTTAATTATCGACCGATTCCTCCGCTTGCGAACGCGAGAACTCCAGCTTGCGCAGTTCGAGAATCGGCATGTCTTCGCCATCGACCAGGAACATTTTCTGGCCGACAGGCTTGACGTCGCCGTTCTCGTCTTCCACCCAGTTGGTAACGCGCCCTAGTTTAGCCAATTCATCGTCGGAGGAAGTGGCATCCCAGGTTAAAGCGGGGAGGAGGATTTCACCGAGTTCCATCATTTTGAAGGCGGGGCCGGTTTTTACGAGGGCCGGGATCCAGAGGAGATCACGGATGCGTTTGGGGGCTTCGCATTCGATGGACTCGATGTGTTTGAAGGGGATCCAGATATAGGCACCGGCGGCATAGGCTTCCAGCCGCGGGCCGATGGTAGGATCGGCGTCGACGAGCACGGAGAACGGCTGGCCGTTAAACGTGCCGGATTGCTGGGCGTCGTCATCGCCAGGGTGACCGGGAAATTCCCGTTTGGTAAACAGGTCCTTCCGTGTTTTCTCCGCATGGAGCGAAGCCCTGTAGAGGACGGTGCCGAGTTGGGCCTCGCCGGAACCACCGGCGAGGACACCGAGCTGTTTTTCCGCGCGGTCATAGTCACCGGCGAAGGCGAGGAGTTCGAAGAGGAAGGTGCGACGCTGAACGTCGACCGGGTTGTCCCGGACTTCGACGTTCAGCGCCGCGATGGCTTCCTTCAGCTTTCCCGCTTTGTAGAGTTCCCTGGCAGTCATGGTCGGAATGAGGGTCGGAGGAAAGACTTGGGCTGCAGGTACTAGACCTTCTTGTTAGCGATAAGATTCCAACCAGCGACGACATCGCCAGCAGGCTTACCGGTTGCGTGATCGGTCGCGGTATAGGTGTACTTGATGGAGCCGTAGTTCAATTCCACGTGTTCTTCCTGGAGCATGACGCCGCCGCCTTCACCGCCGGCAATGGCGCGCTCGGAGGATGCGCCCTGCAAAGTCTGCCAGTTGGAAACGATGATGTCGGTGAAGTCGATCTGCAAGAACTTCTGCTTTGCGCCCTGGGCGCGATGGGCAGTGAAGACAGCCTTGGGGATGTGGGTGCCGTCGCAGCACTTTTCGAGCAATTTGGCGGACGCCTTGTCAGTCACTTTGGTGAACTTGAAGGGCTTGTGGCGAACGCGGCCGGCGGTGCGGGAGCCGCCGGTGGAGCTGGAACCGGCGTCGCCGTGTTCCATGCCGAAGGCAAACGAGAGGACTTCGATTTCGTCCTTGTGCTTATCGTCCGTGCTCTCGCCCGGAATCTGATCGATCTTGATGAAATAATCTAACTGTGCCATGGGAATCTCCTTGTGATTTCAACGAATTAAGTTGGTTATAGGTTAGCGGACGCACCACACCGAGTGGTTGGCGCGGTCGGGGCGCCCGCAAATAAAGAGCAAGAATGGAAGCCGATCAGCCCTTTGCCGACGGGGGCAGATCCGCAACGAGGCGAAGCGAAACGCTGAGTTCGTCGAGCTGGAAGTGCGGCTTGAGGAAGGCAACAGCGCGGTAGGCGCCGGGCTTTCCGGGGACATCGACGACATCGATACGGGCTTCGCGAAGCGGGTGAGATGCTTTTGCGTCGGCCGAGGCGTCGTCGTCGAGGATGATGTACTGTGCAATCCAGGTGTTGAGATAGGTCTCGCACTGGGTGCGGGACATGAAGCTGCCGATTTTGTCGCGCATCATCGCCTTGAGGTAGTGGGCGAAGCGGCTGACGGCGAAGATGTAGGGCAACTGCGCGGAGAGACGGGCGTTGGCGTTGGCGGCATCCTTGTCATAAAGCTTGGGCTTTTGAGACGATTGGACACTGAAGAAGGCCGCGTAGTCGGTGTTCTTGCAGTGAACCAGGGGGATGAAGCCAAGGTCGGCCAGTTCCTTTTCACGACGGTCGGTAATGGGGACTTCGGTGGGGCACTTCATGACGATGTCGCCATCGTCGGTACGGAAGTTGTGCACGGGGAGGCCATCGACCATGCCGCCGCCTTCAACGCCGCGGATGGCGGCGCACCACTTGTGCTTGGCGAAGGACTGGGTGAGCTTTGCGCCCATGGCCCAGGAGGCGTTCATCCAGAGGTACTTGCTGTGATCGGTGCCGTCGACGTTCTCCTCATAGTTGAAGGCTTCCACCGGCTTGGTGTCCTTGCCGTAGGGCAGGCGGCCAAGGACGCGGGGCAGGACGAGGCCGACGTAGCGGGAGTCTTCCGTGGCGCGGAAACCCTTCCATTTGGCGAACTCAGTGGTGTCGAAGATCTTGGCGAGATCACGAGGCTGATCGAGAGCGCCGAAGCTGTCGAGGTTCATCATTGTCGGATCGGCACCGCAGATGAAGGGGGCATGAGCGGCGGCGGCGACGTTGGAGACGCGTTCGAGCAGCTCAATGTCTTCGGGATGCTTGCCGAAAGAGTAGTCGGCGATGATGGAGGCGAAGGGAGCGCCGCCGAAAACGCCGAATTCTTCTTCGTAGACCTTTTTGAACATGGCGCTTTGATCGAACTCGGGGGCGCGCTGGAGGTCGCGGAGGAGTTCTTTCTTGGAGCAGTTGAGGACCTTGATCTTCAGCATGGCGGAGGTTTCCGACTGGTCCATCATGTATTTGAGACCGCGCCAGGAGCCTTCGAGCTTCTGGAAAGTCTCATTGTGGAGAATTTCGTTGAGCTGGATGGAAATAAGGTGATCGATCTGGGCGATGCGAGCGTTGATGGTGGCTTCGGCATCGCGGGAGACGGTCATGTGGCCCTGGAGGATCTGGGAAACGAATTCCTTGATCTGGGACTTGCCGCGTTCCTTGGCGGCGGAATCGGTACCGACGCGCCCTTCTTCGACGATTTGGTCTAGAAAACTGGTTTCTTGAACCGTTTCCTGGGCTTGTGCTTGTGCCTTTTGTGCGTCACTCATTGCCTTCGCCTCCGATTTCGGCCTTCAGTTTTTCCATGGCGGCCGGATCCTTGGCCGTTTTCATGAGCAACTCTTCCAGTTTGTCGTTGGTCTGGAGGGTGCCGCGCAGATCGGAGAGCCGGGTGCGCAGTTCGAGCAGTTCGCGGATTGGTTTGACTTGACGAGCGACATTTTCGGGGTCGAAGTCGTCGAGACTTTTGAAGTGCAGGTCGACTTTGAGCTGGCCGGCATCGGCGTCGTCGCTCAGTTTGTTTTCGACGGAGAAGGCCAAGTGGGGCTTCATGCCGGCGAGAACCTGGTCAAAATTGTCTGGATTTACTTCCGTAAATTTGCGGTCACGGAGGCGAGCGAGGGGCTCGGTCGGCTGACCGGTGAAATCGCCCATCACGCCCATGACGAAGGGGAGCTCCTTGATTTCGATGGCTCCACCGATTTCGACATCGTAGGTAATCTGGACGCGCGGTGCGCGAACCCGATCCAGTTTGTGTTGCGTACTTTCTCTTGCCATAATCTCCTCAATTCTGTATCAGGAAACGACAGACTACTAGTAGTCGCCGTGCAACCGGCCGCGCACTACGCAGACGCGAAGCGCCGGTGGGCCAAGTTGGCGGTCCAGTGCGAGTATATCTGTGGAGAGAAAAGCAGTCAAGAGACATGCTGCCGGTTCATCCGATGTTGTTACTTTGTTTTGCATTTTTCTCATCTGCGTTCTGTTAGTCTTAGCGTGAATCGCAGGAAAAATCCATCAGCCAAGATCGTAGAATAGAGGTATGGCAGATGGAATTAAAATTGCGGGGCGGGTGTTTGGGTCTCGGCTGTTCGTAGGCACGGGGAAATACCGGAGCAACGCGGAGATGGCGGCGTGCCATACGGCATCCGGGGCGGAGGTGGTGACGGTGGCGGTGCGGCGGGTGAATTTGAACGACACGTCGGGGGAGTCGCTGCTTGATCATATTCCACGGGACAAGTATTTCCTGCTGCCGAATACGGCGGCGTGTTTTACGGCGGATGAGGCGATCCGGACGGCGCGGCTGGCTCGGGAAGTGGGGTTGTCGCATTGGGTGAAGCTGGAAGTGATTGGGGATGTTGATACGTTGTTTCCGGACAATGAGGGGTTGATAGAGGCGACGCGGGTGTTGGCGAAGGAAGGGTTTGTGGTGTTGCCGTATACGACGGACGATTTGATCAACGCGCGGAAGCTGATTGACGCGGGGGCGGCGGCTGTCATGCCATTGGCGGCGCCGATCGGGAGCGGGCTGGGGATTCAGAATTTGACGAATTTGCGGATATTGCGGGAGAAGATTACGTCGGTGCCGTTGATTGTGGACGCGGGGGTGGGAACGGCGTCGGACGCGGCGATTGCGATGGAGTTGGGGTATGACGGGATATTGATGAATACGGCGATCGCGTCTGCGGGGGACGCTGTGAAGATGGCTCGGGCGATGAATTTGGCGGTGCGGGCGGGGCGGCTGGCGTT
>CAMDKT010000281.1 GCA_945900935.1 Candidatus Sulfopaludibacter sp. SbA3
ACAGTCCTGTCAATAGCTATTGTATAGCGACGCAGCTACACTTTGCAAATCAGTATTTCCGTATATACACTGCGAGACGCGTTAACTCCCTCTCTATCAGTACTTTGCACGGAATTGGAAGCGCTGGCCTAGGAAACTCCCGCTAGGATTACGACAGGACAATCGGGTTTTGAGAGGGGACGCATCCGCAAAGACCTATGCAAGTGGGAAATCCGGTCTCAGGGCGTCTTAGACGAGGCGGAGGTACTGGAACTCGTCGATCAATCTGAAATCCTTGCGGAGGGCAAGCGGATTTTCGCCGCGTTGGTCGATCTGGGCGGCGGCGGTGGCGCCGAGATCCGCCGCCAACCGCAAATACTCGATTTTGGCGGGATCCAGGCCCATTAACCGGCAGCAAGTGGCGTCGACGGCCAGCAAATCCGCTCCGAAAACGAGGACGCCCAGTGACTTGGCCTGCCCCTGTATGGGGCCATTACCTTCCATACCGGTAATGCCATCGACAATGGCGAAGGTATTCCGGAAGCGCCGGTTCAGGGCGACGATCGAATTGGCGATGCCGTGATAGTGGAGTAGGTTCTTGGGCCAGCCGTACACGGAGCCGGGGACGAGGCCAAAGAAGTTTTTAATGGAGAGAGTGGCGCCGGCCCAGTGGTGCGTCTTCATTTTGGGCAGCGAGACGATGAGGTCGGCTCCAAGCAGGGTCTCCGAGAAGAAGAAGTCGGGGCGTCCCAGAAATGGGCCGACGGATTTGACGTCATCGCGATTCAGGTCCACAAAGTGGTCGTCGAGGGTGCGTAGTTGCTGCCAGTAGCCAGCATCTTCGGTGAGCCCGAACGTGTCCCGTCGGTGGCCGGGACCTTCGCCGATGGTGACGTGAGCGCCGAGAGAGCGGAAGGCCTCAAAAGCGGAGATGACGACGCGGGGGTGCGTATTGATAGCCGTGGCGTTGTCAAACTCGACAAGGTTCGGCTTCAGCAGGACACGCTTTCCCTTCACGTCAGGAAGACCGGCGTGCGCGAGCCCGGTGAGGATCAATTGAGTCAAATCCGCGGCATAACTGGCGGCTTTCAAAACGGAGACAGTGGAGCGGCCAGTGTAGGGCGCTGGGCCGTTGTTCGGTTTGGAAGAGCAGCCGGTGAGCAAACCCGTCGCGGCGGCGGCCTGAAACTCTCGGCGGGAGAAGGCGCTCATACGCGGGCTTCTGGACGAAGAAGGGCGTGGCCGCCATTCGGCGACGAAAGCGCTTCCAGAGCGGTAGCCAAAATGTCATTCTTCGCCAATTCCCGATCATCCTCCGGCAGGTTGATGCCGAAATTGCGCAGACTGATGGCAAGCCAGGCGCGGCCGAGCCGGGAACCGCATTGCAGCCAAAGTTCCTGCGCCCGGATCAGATCCTGCGATAGGTCGGCTTCGCCGCACGACTGCAAGCCGAGCAGGGCAAGCGCGGTGGTCTCCGGGTAGGAAGGAAGGTCAATGCCGAGGGCGGCGCGGCTGCCGTAGTTCCATCCGCCGTCGGCACACCGGCGGCGAAGGATCATCCCTTCAGCGAGGGTCACACGGCGACGGAGTTCCCGGTTGGAGATCTGCGGCGCGGCGCGTTTCAATGCGACCAGAGAGTGAGAAGTGGGCTCAATCCAGGAAGTGGTGCAGGGCAGCCAGGGCCAGCCGGCGAACTTGCGGTCATGACCGATGTTGTTAGCGACAAACATGCCGGCAAACCGGGAGAGGTTTGTGCTTTCCTCACCGCGGGCATCGATCAGCCATTCGACGCCGCGCTGAAACTGGGTGTCATATTGCCGGCGGGCGCAATGCAGCGTGACAGCGAGCGCCGTGGACCAGTGGGGCTCGACGACTTGTTCATTCGGGCGCCAGGAGCCATCGGGCAGTTGCCAGGAGCGAACGAGTTCCCACCCGCGATTCCAGAGAGGCTGGTCCATCTGTTGATGAAGCGCGAGCAGTCCATAAACGGTGGGCTCCAGCCACGAACGTTTCCCGGCAAAGTAGCCCCAACCGCCGTCGGCGTTTTGAGCGGCCATCAGTGCGTCCAAGCGCGCGGCTCGATAGGTCCCTGGCATGAGCTCATCTATCGGACGGAAACGAAATAAACTTTATGGGTTTCTATTGAACCAAAATCCGGCGGTTCAATCGTGCGACGCCCCGTCAGCCGCAATGTTCGCGGCGTCGCCGTGGATTTCCTTCCATCACCCGTTGGGTGAGCCGCGGCGTGGTTGCGATGCGCAATGAAATCAGGCTCACGCCGACGCTTCAACCTAAAAGCGGCGGTTCATCGCTGTCATCCGCGGTCGGCGGCAATGTCCACGCGGTCGCCGCGTGTGGTTCGCCCTCACCCATTGGGTGAAGCGCGGAGCAGTTGCGGCGTTCAATAAACGCGGGCGTGACAGGCCATTGGGGCCGGCTCAACCGCCGGATTTAGGTTGAAAGACGCCGAGGTGCTCTACGCCGACGCGGCGCCCGGATTGGTGGCGGGCGTCTTCCAGATCAACGTGAAAATACCCGAGGGAGTGGACGCCGGGCCGCAACCGGTGGTGGTGCAGATTGGAACGGCTTCGAGTTCGCCGGAGGTCACGGTCGCGGTGTTGCCGTAAGAATTCCTTGGCGTTTGGCGACGCGGGCGAGGATTTCGAGCGCGCGGTCGAGTTGTTCGCGGGTGTGGGTCGCGGTGACGATGGTGCGAATTCTTGCCTTGCCTTCGGGCACGGTTGGGAAGCCGATGCCGGTAGCAAAGAGGCCTTCGTCGAATAAAGCGTTGCTGAAGGCATGCGCTGCGGCGGCTTCGCCCACCATGATCGGCGTGATGGGGGTCTGGCTGCGACCGGTGTCAAAGCCCAGCTTGGCGAGTTCCTCCTTGAAATAGCGCGTGTTCGCCCAGAGCGTTTCGATACGCTCGGGCTCGGCTTCAAGGATGTCAAACGCGGCCAGGCAGGCGGCGGTGACGGCGGGCGGATGGGATGTCGAGAAGAGAAACGGCCGGGCGCGGTGGCACAGATAATCGATGAAATCCTGAGTGCCGCAGACGTAGCCGCCCAGGACGCCGATGGCTTTGGACAGCGTGCCAACCTGAATATCGACGCGGCCGTGGAGTCCGAAATGGTCCACCGTGCCGCGGCCATTGCGGCCGAGGACGCCGGAAGAATGGGCGTCGTCGATCATCATGATTGCGTCGTATTTCTCGGCCAGTTCGACGAGGGCGGGGAGCGGGCCGATGTCGCCGTCCATGGAGAAGACGCCGTCGGTGATTAGAAGTTTGCGGCCGGGAACGCCATCAAGCGCGGCGAGTTTGGCTTCGGCGCCGGACGCGTCGGCGTGTGGAAAAACGTGGATTTTGGCGCGGGAAAGGCGGCATCCGTCAATGATGCTGGCGTGGTTGAGCGCATCGGAGATAATGTGGTCGTCCTTGCCAAGAATCGCCGAGACGGCGCCGGCGTTGGCGGTGAAGCCGCTTTGGAAGACGACGCAAGCCTCGACGTGCTTGAAGGCGGCGATGCGGCGTTCAAGCTCCATGTGTATGTCGAGAGTGCCACTGATGGTGCGGACGGCCCCGGTGCCCGCGCCGTATTTGCGGATGGCTTCGATGGCGGCTTCTTTCAGCTTGGGATGATTGGCAAGGCCGAGATAGTTATTAGAGGCTAAGTTGATAACTTCCTTGCCGTCAAAATGACTAATCGGCTCGCAGGGACCGTGTAACTCACGGAGGCGCTGGTAAGTGCCTTTGACGCGGAATTCGTTGATTTGATCGCCTAAGTAAGCGAGGGGGTCGAGGCGTGACATATTGTTATAACGGGCGAACGCGGATATCCTTGTATTCGATCCAACGGCCGGCCTGATGGGCCTGGAGGAGGATGTGGCCATCGTCGAGGCGGAGCAGGGCATTGTAGTCGGTTACAGTCTCGCCGTTCACGCGAATGACGGCGCGGCGGTCCTTGACGAAAAGCTGGAAGAGATACCAGGTTTCGGGCGGAATATGGGGGTATTTCGCGCGTTGGATGCCGTATAAAGAACCGGTGGGATAGACGGCGCCTTCGACGTCGTGAAGCTGAATTTCGTAGTGGGGTTTGCCGCCGCCGGAGCCTTCGGCACGGAAGAGGACGCCGCCGTTGGAGTGTTTACTGGCGCGGACATAGAGTTCGAGGGCGAAATCTTTGAAGCGCTCGCGGGTCATGAGATGACCGAGGCCGTCGGCGCGGAGCGTGTCGCCCATCGGGGACCACTTGGCTTTCCCTTCCTCCACCGTCCAGTTAGCGGCTAAGTCAGATGGTTTGGTGTAGAGAGATTGCCATTTGACTTTGTTGGGTAGTTCGCGGATTTCGATGTTACGGAAGCGGATGGGATAGGACAGAGATTGGAGGCCGATGTAGCCTTGGCGGAGGCGGTTGGCGAGTTCGGGGTTAGTGGTTACATCGAGGTCCTGAATGACTTCTCCGTTGGTCCAAACTTGAAGGCGCGGCCAATCGAAGAGCACGCGGATTTCGTTCCACTCGCCCTTGGATTTGACGTTGTTGGTCTTGGGCGCGACGAGCGGAAAGATGCTGCCCATGCCTTCGGGTTTGGGGGCTTCCTGTTTATGGAAGAGCTTGATGCAGAAGCCGGCGTCCTGGGCGTTGCCGTGGCGCGGGGCGTGTAGCAGCAGGCCTGAATCCATCCAGCCTTTGATGAAGAACTCGGCGCGAAGCTCGAAGTTTTCGTACTGTTTTTCGGAGCGCAGCCAAGTGGGGGAGCTGGCGGCTTCGCTGACGACGATGTCACCGTCGTCCAGGAAGAAGGCGGAGTCAGGGCCGTCGACGACTTGCCAGGTTTTGAACGGCAGCGGCGTGAATGCGGGTTGGGCGAGGAGGGCGGCGGAGGCGAGGAATTGGCGGCGAAACATGCTCTTCGCATCGTATCAGTTCAGGCATTGGCCCAGCCCATCAGATCTACGGGTGCCCCCGCCGCCACGCCCAATTTGCGCCCCGCATGTGCCTCCCGCAGCACGATCTCGATATACCCGCTCGACCCCGTCATGGCGTAAAAGTCACCATAGGCGCACTGCTCGTAGTGTCCAGCCAATACCGCGATTTTTTCAAAACCAACTGTGAATTCAAAAGGATTCGTCGCCAGCCACGGAAAGTCGGCTAACCGAAAGTTCGTAATCACATTCCCGAACCGGTCAATTTTCAATATCGTGCCGGACCACTGCCGCTTGGAAGTCTGCGACGGCTTGTCTAATCGAAGGCGTAATGCGTCGATGACTAATTTCCCGAACGAACTTGGCCGCACTCCGGTGGCCAGATGCGCCGCGCACGGCGCGAAAACATCCCGGCCATGAAACGTGCGGCTGACATCAAATAGAAAGTACTGGCTCGCCGTGATTTCCCGCGTCTTGACCTTCTCCGTTGTTAACGCCGAAGTCAAAATGCCATTGTCGGGAGCGAGGAAATACTGCCCCGCCGCCTCCACTAGAATCGGCCGGCGCGCTGAACCCACGCCAGGGTCCACCACCGCTACATGGATCGTCTTCTTTGGGAACCACCGCCACGCCTCGCCGAACGTAAACGCCGCCTCTATCACTTCGAACGGCTTCAATTCGTGCGTCAAATCCAGGATCGCGGCGTCCGGGCAGATCGAGCAAATCACGCCTTTCATCGCCGCGACGTAGTGGTCCGCCAGGCCGAAATCTGTGGTCAAAGTAATGATGGGTCGTTGAGTAGGCATTGGTAGAATAGAAGAGTGGAACGGTATTATTTCGATCACAACGCCACGACGCCGGTCGCCCCAGCGGTGATTGACGCCATGTTGCCCGTGTTCCGTGACGGATTCGGGAATGCATCCAGTATCCATCAGCCAGGCCAGCAGGCCAAGCAGGCATTGGAACGCGCCCGTCGGCAGACTGCGGCTTTCCTCAACTGCTCACCGAAGGAAATCGTCTTCACCAGCGGCGGCACTGAGGCTGACAACCTTGCCATTCTTGGAGTTCCGCGTGGCCACATCGTAACCACCAACATCGAGCACCCCGCCATCCTCGGCGCCTGCCGCGATCTGGATGTCACCTATCTGGAGGCCGACTCACACGGCGTCATCCAACCCCGGACCCTGCGGGACGCCCTTCGCCCTTCGACAGTGCTGGTCTCCGTCATGCACGCCAACAACGAACTCGGCACGGTGCAGGACATTGAAGCCTTCGCCGCCATCGCCCACGATAACGGCGCGCTCTTCCACTCCGATGGCGTCCAGGCCGCCGGTAAAATCCCTATCAACCTGAAGAACATCGACATGTATTCCATCTCCGGTCACAAGCTCAACGCCCCCAAAGGCATCGGCGCTCTCTACGTCCGTCAAGGCGTCGAACTCACCCCTCGCCAGTTCGGCGGGCGTCACGAATCGGGCCGTCGCGCGGGAACAGAAAACGTCCCCGGCGCTGTCGCACTCGGCGCGGCCTGCGAGATGCCTCGGGAAAACGTGGGAATGCTCACACAGCGCCTGGAAACCGGCATTCTCGCCAAAGTCCCCCAAACGATTGTCAACGGCGCTAATGCCCCGCGCGGCCCCAACACCACCAACATCCGCTTCGCCGGCATCGAAGGCGAGGCCATGGTGATCGCCCTCGATCTACGCGGCTTCGCCGTTTCCAGCGGCGCGGCTTGCTCGTCCGGAGCCGTCGAACCATCGCATGTCCTCACCGCCATCGGCCTAACGCGCGAGGAAGCGAAGGCTTCGATCCGCTTCTCCCTCGGCTTGGGTAACACCATCGAACAAGTCGACGCGCTGATCGATGCCGTCGTCGCCTCCGCCGCTCATCTTCGGAGGCTTTCGCCCGTATATGCCTGAACCACTCATTGCCGTGGCCATGAGCGGCGGCGTCGATTCTTCCGTTGTCGCCGGACTGATGAAGCGTCAAGGCGTCAACATCGTCGGCATGACCATGCAGCTCTGGAACCAGCGGCGGCTGCCCGAACTGGCGAGCGACAAAACGAACGGCCGCTGCTGTTCCATCGACGACGTCTACGACGCCCGCTACGTCGCTCAGCTCGTAGGCATCCCCTACTACGTCGTTAACTTCGAGGAGCAGTTTGAAAAGAACGTCGTCAAGCCCTTTGTCAACGACTACTTGCACGGACGCACGCCTATTCCCTGCACTCTGTGTAACAACTTCATCAAGTTCGACACCTTCATCGAAATGGCTGAAGGCGTGGGCGCGGACAAGATCGCAACCGGCCATTATGCCCGCATCACGCAAAACGCCGAGACCGGCCGCTGGGAACTCCGGCGCGCCGTTGACGCTTCGAAGGATCAGACCTATTTTCTCTTCGGCCTCACGCAGCCGCAACTCGCCCGCACGCTGTTCCCGCTCGGCGGCATGGTGAAAACCGAAGTTCGGGAACTCGCCCACTCGCTCGAACTCCCCGTCGCCGATAAGGGTGATAGCCAGGAGATCTGCTTCGTTCCCAACGGCGACTACAAAGCGTTCATCGAGGCCTACTGCCGGGAGCAGGGGATCCCGCTGGACGACATGTCCGGCGACATTATCACCAGCGATGGTCAGGTCTTGGGCGAGCACGCCGGGTACCACAGCTACACGGTAGGCCAGCGCCGCGGGCTTGGCGTGGCCACCGGCGAGCCGCTCTACGTTATTTCCACGGAGCCGGAGTCCCGCCGCGTGGTTGTTGGCCGTCAGACGGATTTGCTGACCGCGCGTTTCACCGCG
>CAMDKT010000282.1 GCA_945900935.1 Candidatus Sulfopaludibacter sp. SbA3
ACCGAACCTCATGAACTACTTGAAGGACGGTGAAAATTACGACCGGCCGTTTTGGCCGAATGCAGCCAATACGACCATTTTTGAGACAGCGGCGCCTGTTACTGAGATCCCGTGTTCATTGGCGAGCAAGCTTCGTGGGACGCCCTCTAGTTATGCAGTCTTCTGGAACGCCTGCAAGCTGTTGGCAAAGGGCGCGAGCAACAGAGAAAAAGCGGATCTGTTCGCCGGGACCGCGGCGCGGATTTATCGCCTTGACGCAATTTAGTAGCAGATGCGAATTCAGCCCAAGCCAAAGGTGCGAAAGCAACTCGCGACTGCGTTCGGAGCATCGGTATCGTCGAGTTGCGGCTTGGTCAAGGCATTAATGGGAAGTTGGCATTCCAGCCGGATAGGCCCCGCCGGGCGACCTAATATCTCACAATCGGGAGTGGGCTTTGAGGGGTTGTTCGACGTCTGATGGGGTTGTGCCAACGCGATGATGAGAGGCTACCTTCGGGGAATTCCTGTATGGAGTCTTTGGCAATATCGGACGATAGAGAAGCATGAAGCAAATCCTGCTGTTCGCGGCGGCGGTGTTGGCGGTGTGGGGACAGGAACCGGTGCGGTATGGCGTGCGGGTCTACATACCCCCGATGGATGGATTGTGGAGCCAGGCGCGGACGGCGTTCCGGATTATTGGCGTGCCAATGGAAGTGGTGTGGAATCGAGACGCGGCGGAGTATGAGTTGGATGGGGAAGCGACGGGGAGGATCGGGTTGCGGCTCCCGTTTGTTGAACGCGGCGCGGGACCGGAGGTGGTGAATTTGCGGCTGAAGAAGGTGTCGACGGGGGAGGTGGTGTTAGCAAAGACGTTTGCAGCCGGCAAAGGGAAGCCAGGGAAGCGTCGCGCGGTTGAAGGATTCGCGACCGAGCTGGAGCGGCGGATACGGGAAGGCGGGGCGAGACGGGTAATCGAGACGACAGCAGTGGTGACGGGGGTGCGCTTCACATCGCAGCCGGGGAGCGCGGAACTCGAAGTGGACGGAGTGTATTTTGGGGTCACGCCGACGGCGGAGTTGACCAGACTGAAGCCGGGAACGCATGTGATTGTCGTGAAGAAGTCCGGATATCAGCGATGGGAGCGGACGGTGGAATTGGCGGCTGGTGAGACACGGCTGGTGAATGCGGAGTTGGAGAAGGCGGCTGGCGGGACGTCGCGGATTTCGGGATTGGATTAGGGATTAGACGGGGAAGTTGGGGGAGCGGGGGATGGCTTCTTTGCGGGTTTGCAGGCGGCCGCCTTTGACCCATTTTTCGCCTCGGACTTCGAGATGGCTGGTCATGCGCTGGCGCCATCGTCTCAGGGTTGGCTCGGCGTTTTGGTCCATGGCCAGATCGTTTATTTCGCCGGGGTCCTTCGATAGATCGAAGAGTTGTTCCTGGCCGTGGTAGGCGTGGTAGATGTACTTTGTCTTGCCGTCGGTGAAGGCGTTCCAGTTGTTTTCGATGCTGTAACAGACGCCGTGTTCGAGATCGATGGCGTCGCGCCAGGCGGCGTTTTTGTTGCGGGCGAGGGTTAACAGGCTGGCACCGTCGAGTTTATTCTTGGGGGCGGTGTTCGCAGCGTCGAGGAATGTTGGGAGGATGTCGCGGAGTTCGACGGGCTTGTCGATGACTTGGCCGCGTTTGGTTGCAATCAGGCCTTTAGGCCAGCGGAGTGCCATGGGGATTCGAGCCGAGGATTCGTAGGCGTAGGACTTGCGCCAGAGGTTGTGGTCGCCGGTCATATCGCCGTGATCGGAGGTGAAGACGATTAGCGTTTCTTCGAGCCAGCCTCGCTTTTCGAGGGCTTCGAGGATGCGGCCGATTTGCTCGTCGATGAATGAGATGGAGCCGTAGTAGCCTTGGCGGGAGGCGCGGACTTGCTGTTCGCCGAGGGCGCCGCACCAGATGTCGTCTCTGTCGCTGTTTCGTTTTTCGAATTTTTGGGCCCATTTGCCGATGTTGGCTTTGGGGAGGTTGGCGTCTTTGTATTGATCCATGAAGCGCTGGGGGGGATCGTAGGGGCTGTGGGGACGGGCGAAGGACACCTTGAGGAAAAAGGGTTCGGGGCGGTTGTAGCCATTGAGGAAGTTGACGGCGGCCTGGCCGGTCCAATGGGTGGGGTGGAGATTTTCGGGGAGGACGTAGGGTTTGGCGGGGTAGTCGTTGAAGCCGACACCGGTGGCATCCGGGTTCAAATGGGGAGCTTGGGAGTAGAACCAGGCGCGGTAGTCAGAGCGGAATTCGGGGTTGGCGGCGCGGCTGCTTTCATCGAGGATGGTCTGGTGGAAACCGTGGAGGGCGCGTTGGGGGTTGTAGTGCATTTTGCCGATGCCGGTGGTGTAGTAGCCGGCGTCGCGGAGGGCCTGGGGTTTCATTTGCGGGTATTTGGGAGCCATGCCGACCATGTGCAACATGCCGTGGTTCCAGGGGGCGAGGCCTGTTAAGAGAGCGGTGCGGGCGGGGGTGCAAGTGGGGGTGCTGGAGTAGGCGCGGGAGAAGCGGGCACCTTCGTTGCCGATGCGGTCGATGTTTGGGGTGTGGATGGCTTTGTTGCCGTCGGCATGGGTGCAGTCGCCGCGGTGTTGGTCGTCCATGATGAAGAGGATGTTGGGGCGGGCGGATTGGCGGGGCTGGGCTTGTAAGAAAGCCGGGGCGAGTACGGATTTGAGGGCGGCGCGACGGGTTTGTTGGGTCACAGGAACGAGGATATACCGTTTTTCCACTACAATTGTATATTTGGTGCCTGACACTGCCTGACACTGCCTGACACTGCCTGACACTGGGTGACACGAATTAACGCATGCTCCTTTCGAGCTCTGTCTACTTCTTTTTTTTAATTGGAATCTTCTTCCTGTATTGGCCGCTATCGAGGTGGCGTGCGGCGGGGCTGGGCCTGCTGTTGTTTGCCAACTACTTTTTTTACGCGAAGTGGGATTTGTTCTATTTGGCGTTGATTCCGCTGGCTTCTTCGGTGGATTTTACGATTGGGCATTTCCTGGGCAGGGTGCAGGGGGCGGGGCGGCGGAAGCTGTTGGTGACGCTGTCGATCGTGGTAAATCTGGGGATTTTGGCGGTCTTTAAATACGCCGGGTTCTTTTTGGAGATTGCCGGACAGCCTGCGGGCAAGTGGGAATGGACGTTTCCGCTGGGGATCTCGTTTTACTGCTTTCAGGCGCTGACATATACGATTGACATCTATCGGCGGGACGCGAAGCCGGCGGCGAGTTATCTGGCGCATTTGACAGCCGTTTCGTTCTTCCCGACGACGCTGGCAGGGCCGATTACTCGCGTTGCGGATCTGGTGAAGCAGTTGGAAAAGCCGGGGCGGGAACTGTTAGCGGCGGATGGGTCGAGGGGGTTATTTTTGATTGGCATGGGGTTGATGAAGAAGCTTCTCATCGCCGATTATTTGGGGGAGAACCTGGTGAACCGGGTATTCGATTTTCCGGGATTGTATTCGGGGGCGGAGGTGTTGACGGGGGTCTATGCGTACGCGTTGCAGTTGTATTTCGATTTTTCTGGATATAGCGATATCGCGATCGGGTCGGCGGCGCTGCTGGGGTTGAAGCTGCCGATGAATTTCAATCAGCCGTATTTGGCGGCGAATATCAACGATTTCTGGCGGCGGTGGCATATCAGTTTGTCGAATTGGCTGCGGGACTATCTGTTTTTTTCGCTGCCTGGGAAGCGGAACGCGGTGATGCCGTATTTGAATCTGGTGATCACGATGGCGTTGGGAGGGCTGTGGCATGGGGCGAGTTGGAACTTTGTGATCTGGGGGTTGTTGCATGGGGCGGGGCAGGCGGTTTCGCGGTTTTGGCAGAACAAGCGGGGGAAGGCCGCGGCTTGGACGCCGGTATGGTGGCGGACGTTTGTGACGGTGCAGTTTGTTTGTTTTTGTTGGATCTATTTCCGGGCGCCGTCGATAGAGCAGGCGAACTTGATGGTGGAGCGGATTGCGTCGGGGAGTTGGGGTGTGGAGAACGTTTCGGGCGGGTTGTGGACGGTTATGGCGCTGGCGCTGGCGGGGCACTATGCGCCGAAGACGTGGGTGGAGAAGCCGCTGGAGTTGTTTGTGCGGGTTCCATTTTATGCGCAGGCGGCGGTGTTGTTATTGTTGGCGGTAGCGATTCAGTACGTCGCGGCGACGGGCGCGACGCCGTTTATTTACACGAAATTCTGATGCGAATACCCAAGAAAACATCGTTGACACTGATCGCGCTGGCGGCGATGATGACGGCGCCGGACCTTCTGCCGGCGTTCAAGGACTATCGGATGCTGGACTGGACGACGGTGCCGCGAGTGTTGGATTTTCAGGTGAAGGTACGGTCGGAAGATCCGGTGGCCGATGAGCAGGCGCGGCTGCGTCCGGACACGACGCCGGAGAAGGCGGACACGCCGAAACTGGTGGATGAGAAGGGCGATTTACAGCGATTTTACGCGGTGTTGCACGCGACGGAACGGCGGGACGAGGGGGCGGTGACGCGGATTCTGCATTACGGGGATTCGCCGACGACGGCGGATTTGATTACGGCGGATGTGCGGGCGCTGTTTCAGAAAGAGTTTGGGGACGCCGGGCATGGGTTCGTGCTGTTGGCGAAGCCGTGGGCTTGGTATGGGCACCGGGGGGTGACGGTGAAGGGGTCGGGTTGGAAGATTGAACCGGCGAATACGGCAGAGTTGCGGGATGGGCAATTTGGGTTGGGGGCGGTTAGTTTCCGGGGCGGGCCGGGGGCGTCGTCCAAGATTTCTTTGAAAGACGCTGGGCATACAAAGATTGAAGTCGCGTGGCTGTCGCAGCCGGAGGGCGGAACGTTTATGGTGGCGGCGGACGGGCAGACGTTGGGAACGGTTGATACGGCATCGCCGCTGGTTACATCGGGTTTTCAGACGTTCACGGTGCCGGAGGGATTTCAGGAAGTCGCGATCGGGCAGGTGACGGGGCGGGTTCGATTGTATGGGGTGCGGTTGATGAAAGATACGGTGGGGGTGGAGTATAGCTCGATGGGGGTGAACGGGGCGGCGATTACGATATTGGCGCGGAATGTGGGGGAAGAGCATTGGGGGGAGCAGTTGCGGCATGTGAAGCCGGATTTGGTGGTAATCAACTATGGGACGAATGAGAGCGTCTATGCCGGTTATGTGGACACAGCGTTTGAGAGGGAACTGGTGCGGGCGGTGAAGCGGGTTCGGCAGGCGGTGCCGGAGGCGGCGATATTGATCATGAGCCCGATGGACCGCGGGCAGCGGATGCCGAGCGGGGAGATTGAGACGGTGGCGCCGATGAACCGTTTGGTGGCATTGGAGCAGAGGGTAGCGGCGGAACATGGGTGCGCGTTTTTTAATACGTTTGAAGCGATGGGGGGGCCGGGGACGATGGGGCGGTGGTATTTGATGGAACCGCGCATGGTGGGAGCGGATCTGATTCATCCAATGCCGGCGGGAGCGAAGATTGTGGGGAATCTGTTGTACAAGTCATTGCAGGACGGGTACCGGCGGTACAAGTTGGCGTTGGCGAAGGAGAAGTTCGGAGCGCCGGGAAGTTTGAGACAATAAAGAGTTCGTTGCAATCTGCCGAACTACTACTTAGGAGCGAATGCGCCGAATTGTTTTCAGTTGCGCCTGTGTGATCTTTGGCTTGGCGGTCTCTTTTGGGGCAGCGGCGCCGAAGAAGAAGTCGGCTGCGGTTACCAAGAAAGCGCCGGTGAAGAAGAGGGTTGTGGCGCGGCGTTCGGCGGTGATACCGGCGGCGGTGCGGGCGACGGCGAACGATTCGGTGGCGCAGTGGCTGAATGTGGCCGGGACGATGGAAAATCCGGCGGCGATGATTCCGTTTTTTGAACAGTTGTACCGGCTGGAGAGGCGGGAGGCGGACGAAGTCCTGCGTGTTTTTCACTACGGGGATTCGCACACGGCGGCGGATGAATGGTCCGGGACGCTACGGTATTTGCTACAGGCGCGGTTTGGGGATGGCGGGAACGGGTATTCTCATGCGGGGCAGCCGTGGCGCGGCTACCGGCGGCTCGATTTGAAGAGCTGGAATTCGCGGGGGTGGTATAGCGACGGGCTCCTCGGGCGCGAGGGCGACGGGCTTTATGGATTGGCCGGAGTGAGCCTATCGACGGAGCGCGCCGGAGAGATGGTGAATTTGCAGACCGAGGCGACGCGGGCGGAGTTCCAATATTTGCGGCAGCCGGGCGGGGGCCGGGTGGAGATTTCGGATAACGGAGCTGTTTTGGAAATCGTGGATACGGATGGAGCGGGGATGCCGATGGCGCAAAAGTTGGCGTTAGGCGAGGGCCCGCATTTTTTGACGGCGCGGACGCTGGACCGCCGTCCGGTACGGCTGCACGGGTGGGTGACAGAAAATTTGCGCGGGTTAACTTGGGAAATGATGGGGATAAACGGGGCGCAGGCGTCGGTGGGATTGAAATGGGAAGACGCGGGGTTGGCTCCGGCTTATCGGGACCATGCGCCGGGGCTGATTGTGTTGGCGTATGGGACGAACGAAGCGCGGAACAGGGACTGGACGTTTGAGAGTTACCGGGACATGTTTATCGCATTGCTGGACAAGTACCGGCGGTTGGCGCCGGCCGCGTCGATATTGGTGATTGGACCGCCGGACCATCAAATACGGACGCGAGCGGGGTGGGCGCCGCACGAGAAGATCGACGTGATTTTGGAGGCGCAACGGGCGGCGTGCGCGGCGCGAGGGGCGGCGTTCTGGGACATAAGGGAGCGGATGGGCGGGAAGGGCGCGATGCGGCAATGGGTGTATGCGGGAATGGCGCAGGGAGACTACGTACACTTCACGGGACCTGGTTACCGGTTGCTGGGCGCGGCGTTGTACAAAGAGCTGATGGGACAATTTTCCACGTTTGCGCGGGTGCGGCGTGAGACTATGGAGCCAAAGACTGCGGATTTTGCCGCGCCAATCACATATGGACAAACGAACACAAATCCTTGACATCATTCGGAGAGTCGCCGGGAAGGAACCGCCGGAGTCGGCGGACGAATCGCTATTTGACAGTGGCGTGCTGGATTCATTCGGGTTGCAGGACTTGGTGACGGAGTTGGAACACATATTCGATGTGAAGATTCCGGACGGGGACTTGACGCCGCGGAAGTTTGAGTCAGTGGAACGGATAGAAGCGTATTTAGAAGGGCACGGGAAATAGAGTGGCTTTCTTGAAGGCATTTGGATCCTACCTGCCGGAACGGGTGGTGAGCAACGCGGAGATCGGAGCCCGGGTCGGTTGCGACGCGGAGTGGATACGCAATGTGTCGGGCATTGATGAGCGGCGTTTTGCGCGGGACGATGAGACGGTGACTGATTTGGCGTTGCGGGCGGCGCAGGACTGTTTGGAACGGGCTGGTGTGAAGGCGTCGGAGTTGGGGATGATATTGGTGGCTAGCGGGTCGTCGGAGCGGCAGTTTCCGGGGCCGGCGGCGTCGGTAGCGAACCGGTTGGGATTGGACTCGACGCCGTGTTTGGATATGTCGATGGCGAGCGCGGGGTCGTTGTTCGGAATATCGCTGGCGTCGCGGCTGTGCGAGTCGTTGGGGCCGATACTGGTGATCGGGGCGGAGAAGATGTCGCGGATCGTGGAGCGGGAGCCGATGGAGCGGGGGGTCGCCATTCTGTTTGGCGATGGGGCGGGGGCAT
>CAMDKT010000283.1 GCA_945900935.1 Candidatus Sulfopaludibacter sp. SbA3
GTTGTCGAGGGGTTGAACAATAAAGTCAAAGTCACTATGAGAAAATCGTACGGCTTCCGAACATTCAGAATCACTGAAATGGCCCTGTATCATTCACTTGGGAAGCTGCCAGAGCCGGAACTGACCCACAGATTCTTCTAACGAGTCAATAAAGTTAAGGCTGTGATTTCCGCTTGGCTTATGCCGATAGGCTGAATCGGGCTGGGGCGGGGTGACCGGACTCGGGCCGTTGCTCGTCGAGGTAGCGGAGATGCTGTTCAATAAGCGACAACTCCATGATGGCGGATCGCCGCCAATGGAGGAGCCAGTCCTCGAGGCGGCGGGTCCGGTCGCTTAGTTCTTCGAGATCGGCGAGGCTGGGTTGCTGCTGAAGGCTTAATTGAACGGCGCGCGCGCGCTGCGCGATCCAATCGGCAACCTCCCGCTCCTGACCGGCGACGGCGGCGAGTAGAAGATCGTCGAGACGCCTGATTTGAATGAGAGCGGAATCCAATTCGTCAACCATTATTCCTGCCGAACAGCGCCAGTTGGAGGCTCTTGTAGCTTGCCTCGATGATCGTCTGCTGCGACTGGAGCGAGCCGAGCAGTGCATCCATAGTCTGAAGACGTTCGGCGCTGCTCCGCTGGAGCGCCGACAATCGCGCGGTCAAGTCCTCGACGCGCTTCGCAATTCTTTTGTCGGTTTCGTCATACTTCGTGTTCTGAACGGCAATGAGTCCGGTTACTGGATCGGACAACTGCGTTAGCCGGGACTTTAGCGCGCCGAATCCGGTCGAAGTAGATCCTAAGAACGTAAAACTGTTCTGGATCGAAGAATCAGAAAGTGCGGCGAAAGCGGTAGCGTCGAAAGTCGCCTTGCCATCGCTACCAAATCCCACGCCCAACTCGGCCAAGGATTTCACGCCGCCGGTTCCTTTATAGCCGGTCAGCGTTCGCAATGCTTCCTTGGTTTCCCGCACCAGGGTATCGCCGGTCAGCAACCCGGCGGCCTCACCGATTTGCGCGTCGGCATTTGCTAAAACGTCGTTGTAGGCGGCAACGAATGTCTGGAGACGGCTGGATAACGTGGACCGATTGCTGGAAAGGGAAAGCGAAACGGTTTCCAGCGCGGCAGTCGTACTGACAATGGTAAATGTAACGCCGCTGACGACATCGTTGATCAGATTCGAAGATTTCGAGACCGCAACGCCATTCACTTTGAACTCGGCGTTGGAGCCGTTATCGGTGGTGGCCAGGAGGTTGGTCGCCGCGCCCGAAGGATCGGCAACCAGAGCGATTGGCTTCAGGCCTGATGTATTTGACGTGATGGAAAGGTAGTATGGGTTGGCGCCGGTCCCCGTGGTGAGGATTGAGGCGGTAACGCCCGCGCCTAAACCGTTAATCTTGTCGCGAAGCCCGGTGAGGTTGTTTTCGCCGACGCCAAGCACGAGGGTGTGGTCCGTTCCATTGAAGGAAAGCCGAACGGTCCCGGTGGCGGAAACGGCAGTGGTACCGCCGTCGGGGAATCCGGACGAGGTCGCCGACGCGGCGCGGGCAACGGATGTAATTTCACTGATCGTATAGGATGCCGGGCTGGTGGCTGTTACCGATCCGACACTGACCTTTGCGGTGTTCGACGAGGTTCCGCCCAATGCCTTCGAAGTTCCGAGTTCACCGAGGGAACTAATGGCGGACGCCAAGCCGCCGACCACCGATTGGAGCCCAGTGGCCAATGTTTTCTGTTGAAATATCTGTGTCTGCTCCCGTTGCAGAAAACTAATCGGCTGGGAAGCAATCGCCACCGTCCGCTGCAGAATTTTCTGAAAATCGGCCGAATACGTGCTTACGCCGGTGAAAGTAAGTGGCGAGATGCCCATGGGCGCTCCAGTGGAGGGATTCCTCCATACATTCTTTATCGGCAATGGCGAGTCGATTATTTAGAGGAATTTTCCGTGGGACAATAGTTTTTGAGGAGTCGATACCGATGAAGCAAACTCTCTTTACCGCATTTGCCGCTCTGGCCCTGGCTGGTGCCGTTCCGGCTGCTGATTTCAAAGGCTGGATCAGCGACGCATCCTGCGGCGCCGGCAATGCCGGTTCCACAGCGGCGGCCCGTGATTGCGCCGAACGTTGTATTAAGGGTGGTGCCGCGCCCGTTTTCGTGACTGAGAAGGAACAAAACGTATATAAGCTCACCAACGCCGAACTGGTGAAGGCGCATTTGAAGGGCAAAGTTCAGATAACGGGCGAATTGAAGGGCGACACCCTCCATATCGCCAAGATCATCGACATCAAAGACTAACCGCCGGGTGGCGGGTGGGGCTGGCAGACGGGAGTAACGCGGCACGAAAGCGCGATGGGTGTTGTGTGCCGGAAGTCCAAGTTTTTGCGGCGCGGCGAATCAGCCGTCGCGGACGAAGGTCGCCGTGTGGGCGCACCATCTGGGACAACGGTTACCGTTCCTATTTCGTGCCGAAAAGTTCTTTGAGGCCGATTTGGCTGGAATCGCCCGAGGTCACCGAGCCGTCCAGCGAATTGATATCCATCTGCGAAAGATCGATTTTGGTCGCAAATGCCTTTTGATGGATCTTTTTGCATACGATGCGGGCGGTATCCTTCACGTCGGGAAGAATCCGCTCGCTCACCTGGGCGAGGACGGCGCCGTCGCGGCCAGTGAGTTGGGCATACAAGCGCTGCCCGGTGGTGGACACGGCCAGCGAAAAGCCCCGGCCGCGGTGGAATCGGGGAGACTTTTCGAGCCAAGCGACAGCTTCGTTGGCGCCGGGCGAGTTGTCGCTTGAGATCGTCACGGGAATCGACAGATCGAGCAGGCGGATCAACCCGGCATTTCGCTCCATGGCATTGCGCCAGGCGATGGCGGCACGGTCTAACAGCCCGCTCCGCTCCAGGGCGTGGGCGGCGAGGGCTTCCATGCGGGCGCGGAGAAGCGCCTCCTCGTGCGGCAATTTTTCACGGGCCGCGGTCAACGCCGCCAGCCCCTTTTCCCAATTGCCCGACAGGATGAGCGACTCGCCCATCGCCGCCTGCAAATAGGGCCGTTCGCGATCGGCAAGCGGCCCGGTGCGGGCCAGCAGTTTCTCCAACTCGGCACGGACGAGGCCGCCGCCCACAGCGCCCGAAAGGCCCGGACGCATCCACTCTGTGATGGGCGAATCAGGAGCGTAGGGGCGCAGTATCCAGGGAAGACGTTTCTCCGGCACCAGCAGCGCGTTCAGGCGGTTGTTGGCGGCCCAGAGTTCGCGCTCGACCTTGATCCGGTCCCAGCTTGACGGCAGCCATTCGAGCCACGGCGCCCACACCATTTGTTCACGGATCGCCTCGCGCTGCATCCGGAGGGTTTCGCGCCAGAGGTACAGCAGTCCGATTTCGGCCTGGTCCACGCTTCCCGATGTCGTGCCGCGACGGTCCGGTTTGCTTCGAATGCGGCGCACGATTTGCAATGCCGCTTCCGGGTAACCGGTGGCAAGGAGGACAATGGCGGTGGCCTGTTGCCCGTCATTCCAACGCTGTTGTTCGAGCGTCGGATCGCTGCGGCGGTCCCAGGCGTGCATGCTGCTGATGGCGGAGACGGCTTCGGCAAGGCGGCCTTCGGAAGTGTACAGAAGCGACAGCGACATCCAGGGATTGGAGTAGCTGGAGGGGTGGAAATACTTGGTCGCAAGCAGCGTGTCCGATTCGGCGACGTCGAACTTGAGCAAAACGTTTGCGACTTCGGCGCGATTGCGAACGAGCGTGGCGATATTGACGGCATCTCGTTCGGTGAGTTCGCTTTTCAGCACGGTGAACCAGCGGAACGCCTCTTCGTAGTTGCCGAGGGACATCTCAATGGACCCCAGCGTGTTGAGGGCACCGCGCCGGATGTCGGGGTCCTTGGACTTGAGATATTTTTGCATCAACTGGCGCGCTTGATTGTGGCGGCCGAGCTTCATGAGAGACCAGCCGGCGCGTTCCCCCATGTCGACGCCGAAGAGGCGTCCGTACTCGCCCACCAGTTGAATCTGTTCCTCGTGCTTTTCGGTGAGGCCGGCGACGAGAAGCAACTCGAACAGAATCTGCGAGTAAAGTTCGGCGCCGGAGTCAGTGGCAATGGAGGGGCCTCGCTCAATGAGTGTCCGGGCGCGGCCGAGATAGTAGCGAGCCAGGGGCAGATTGCCTTCGCCGCGCTGCATGGCGACTCCCAACAGATAATTCCCCATGGGCGAATTCTTGTTTTGGCGGAGCATGGACTCGCCGAGTTCGCGGACGCGGATAAAGCGGCCGCTGTCGATCCACTGGCGCACGGTGGCCAAGTCCGTCTGCTGTTGTTGGGCCAACAACACGACGGCGGCGATGAACCAGAGAGTGAGACGGCGGAGCATTACCAGGCTTGTCCGTTGGATTGTCCCTGCGGCGGCAAGGCGGGGGGCGTTTGCTGGACGTTGGCCATGGTCGAACGGGTGAGAATTTCGAGCGGCCCTCTCAGGCATTCCAGCACCACCGTTTTTGTGTCGCCAGCGCCGGGGGCGACGACCAGCCGATGGCTGAAAACGAATGGCGCGAGGTACTCGATGTCTTTGGACGAGACGTAGTCGCGGCCGTTGAGAAGGGCCACGGCTTGCAGGGCGGGGATCATCAAGACCAGGCTGCGGGTGCTGAGCCCCTGCAGCACTTTCTTATGGGCGCGGATATTGCGGGCGGCATCGACGAGGCATGTATGGACACGGGGATCGACGTGGACGTGATCCTCCATGGCCTCGCGGGCAGCGACGACGTCGTCACGGGTCACGAACCGTTCAGCGGGCGCGGCGCGGCGAACTTTTCGCGTGGAGAGGACGTCGATTTCGGCTTCGCGAGCGATGTAGTCCATGTTGATTTTGAACAGGAAGCGGTCCAATTGAGCGACGGGAAGCGGATAGGTGCCGGCGAGATCGCGGGGGTTCTGGGTGGCGATGACGAAGAAAAAAGCGTCGAGCGGATAGGTGTGATTGTCGACGGTCACCTGTTTTTCGGCCATGGCTTCGAGCATGGCGGATTGGACTTTTGGGGAAGTCCGGTTAATTTCGTCGGCGAGGAGGACATGGGCGAAGATGGGGCCGGGGCGGAATTCGAAGCGGCTGGTGGAGACGTCGAAAATGGAGACTCCGGAAACGTCGCTGGGCAGGAGATCGGGCGTGAACTGGACGCGGCGGAAGGGGGCGATGTGCTGGCCTTCGGCGTCGGTGACCGACTCGCCGAGGGCTTTGGCGAGGGTGGTTTTGCCGGAGCCGGGATAGTCTTCGAGGAGGACATGGCCGTCGGCGAAGAGGGCGGTGATGATGAGGTCGATGACCTCGTCGCGGCCTTTGACGGCGGCGCGAAGGCGGCGACGGAGGATCTGCGCCGTTTCGAAGGGCGCCGACAGCGGATGCGCGGGCTGCGTTTGCGGCTCAGTCGTTAGTGGCGTTTGGGGATACGATGCCATTCCATTCCTTTTCGATCAGTCAGCTTACTTTCCACCACGAGAGCGGGTGGAGCGTGCCAGCGAGGCGGCGCCACCAGGGCACGCCGTTCGCTATTTTCCGCGATACGGCGCGATTAAGTTTCAGGTACGCGGCGCGGGTGGGGGGGGCGCCGGAATTCGCCGTGCTGTGCGGGAAGCTGGAACTCGCCGCGTTGTGCGGGAAGCTGGAACTCGCCGCGTTGTGCGGGAAGCTGGAACTCGCCGCGTTGTGTGGGAAGCTGGAACTCGCCGCGTTGTGTGGGAAGCTGGAACTCGCCGCGTTGTGCGGGGTGCCGGAATTCGCCGGGCTGTGCGGGGTGCCGGAATTCGCCGCGCCGGGGTGCGGGGCGGCGGGATAGTCCGCGCCGCCGCTGGTTGGGTCAAGCAGCGCCACGCCACAGGGCGATGAACCGATGTAGGCCGCGCCACTGCCGGGAGCGTGCAGATTCGCCGCGCGACTGCGTTGGCCGCCGAAAGTTTCCGCGCGGAGGGACAGGGAGTTGCCCTTCCCGAGCGAATGGCGCAAATGCAACTGCGTCAACTCCTGGAACTCCGGCGCGCGGAGGGCGACGGCTTCAGCAAAATGCTCGCGCGATACGCCGAAGCCGCGCTGCCAGCCGAGGTCGGCGAGGCGATCAAGCGTCGCGCGGTAGGCCGCGACGGGGAGCCGGGACTCGTCACAGAATCGCGGCTCGAAGCGCCGCCAGAGCTTCATGAGATACATCGCCAGGAGCGTGATAAGCGCCAACGGGGTGAGCATCCGACCGAGTGCCAGGAGTGTCTCCAGAAACGCTTTGCGCACGTCGCCGTCACCGGCGGGCGGATTCTCTTCTTTTGGCGATCCGGGCGTTTGGCGGGCCATTTCGCCGAGCATTTTTTGCAGCTCGGGATCGGCCTTCTCCTGTTGCGGCGGCGTGGCGACCTTCTCCGGCGTGATGTCGAGCACCACCCAGCCGAGCCCCTTGACGTAGATTTCGGGCCAGGCGTGGGCGTCTCCGTTACGGATGAGCACCGCCGAGCCGTTGCCGCGCTGGCGGGAATCGACGGCGTAACCGACGCTGACGCGGGCCGGGAGTCCGATGGTGCGAAACAGATAGGCCGCCGAGTGCGCCAGATGGACGCAGTAGCCTTTGCGGTCGCCGAAGAGGAAGCCGGCGACGGGGTCCGATTCATCGTTGGGGCGAGCGACGCTCAAGTCGTAAGTCGTGTTCTTGTCGAGCCAGTATTTGATCGCCAGCGCCTGAGCGAGAACCATGCCGCGGAGATGAGATGGCAGGAGTTGGCGGGCCTCTTCGGCAATCTTGCGATAGCGCGGATCCTCAGGAACCTGGGTGTAGTGCCGCCAGACTTCCGGGGTCCATTTTTCGCTGCCAACGGAGCGTTGCAAGAGGTCATTGAAATCGGTATCGAGAACAATAGATTCGGTTTTGTAGGCGCGTTCGAAGCGTTTGGGATCGGGATTGGGGGCGGGCTCGTACTTGACCGCGTCGATGAGAGCGAAGGGCTTGGAATGGGGCGTCATCAGCGCCACCGTGGTTTTTATGCGGTGGGCGAGGCGTTTGCCGTTGGGCTGCTTTTCGGTATCGGCGCGGTCACGCATAGGCACTTCGATCGTTTCTGCCGGGAAAGGGACGCCGATATCGGTATCGAGCTTCTGGCTGTTATCGCGAACCAGACGTTTGCCGTTCCATGTGCTGAGGGCGTCCTGGCGGAAATAGAACGTGCCGTATGGCGGCTTGTAATCGTCGTGCAAGTTGACGACGGCGACGGGGAAGCTTTTCCCGCTAGAGCCGCTGGAGGGATCGGGGTCCTGATTCCGTCCGCCGCTTTGTTGCTTTTCCTGCTGCTTCTGACCGCCCTTGCCGCCGCCTTTTCCCTTCTCCGCCTTCTTCTTTTCGTCGCCGTCACCGGAGGCGGCCCAGGCGTTCAGTTGCCGGATTTTGCCATCGGGCAGGAACAGGAACAGGGCCACGATGAGAGCCATCAGGATAAGGGGATCGAGGAGTGTCTGTTTGGCGGAACGGCGGCTGAGCAGCCACACAATGAGCATGACGCCGAGCGCCGCGCCAACGGCGAGGAAGAATGGCAGCGGATCGTAATTGCGTTCGAGGAGCCAATCGGTGATGAAATACGGCCGGTGCAGGGAGCCTTCACGGTGCGCGGCGAAAACGCCTGCGAAAATGCCTACGAGGAGGGCGGCTTCGATGGAGA
>CAMDKT010000284.1 GCA_945900935.1 Candidatus Sulfopaludibacter sp. SbA3
ATCCACCCGCACGGCGGACCACTGATCCACAATGGCTGGGAAGACGAACAACGATCCTTCGACTCCACTTGCCGGAAGTTCCACCGCTTTCTCACTCAATCCCAGCGCTGAGCCACACCACTTACCCACAGATTCCCCGGACGAGCCAATACTTTGAATCCGCAGAAGGCGCGAATTCTGTTGATGCTTGCGTTGACGAAGACGACGGATTTGAAGGAAATCCGTCGCATCTTTGAAGAGTATTGATTAGACCAGCTTCGTGTTGCGAAGCGGGAGGTCGCGGACGCGCTTGCCGGTGGCGGCGAAGATGGCGTTGGCGATCGATGGCGGGACGGGGGGGACGCCGGGTTCGCCGACGCCGGCAGCAAGTTCTTTGCTGGGGACCAGATGAACGTGGGTATTCATCGGGGCTTCTGGCAGGCGGGCCACACGGTAGTTGTGGAAGTTCGACTGCTGGACCTTGCCGTCTTTGACGGAGATTTCGCTCATCATGGCGATGGACGTACCGAAGACGGCTGCGCCTTCGAATTGCGCGAGGACGCGGTCCCGATTGTAGGTCTGGCCGGCGTCGACGGCGATGTGCATGTTGGGAATGGTGACGCGGCCGGCGTCGTCGACCTTCACTTCGGTGACGACGGCGACATAGGACAGGAAGCTGCGGTGGGCGGCGAAACCCCAGCCGTGGCCTTTCTCCGTTTTGCGATTGGCCCAGCCGGATTTCTGCGCGACGAGGTCGATGACATTGCGGAGGCGGGCGGTATCGACTGGAAAGTCCGACTGCTTCTGGTTGTGATTCCAGTAGTTCATGCCGATGGGTTTCATTTCGATTTTGCGGCCGGGACCGATGAGGCCGAGGGTGTAATCGATGGGATCCTTGCCGGCGAGATGGGCGAGTTCATCGGTGAAGGAGTGGATGGCGAAGGCGTGGTAAACGTTGGCGACGGCGCGGAGCCAGCCGATGCGGATGTGGTTTTTGGCGGGGCCGTTTTCGGCGCGGTGGTTGGGGATATCGAAAGGCAGATCGTTCCAGCCCATGCCCATTTCGAGTTCCATGGCGTATTCGGCTTTGTCGTCGAAAGTTGTGCCGATGGAGGGGAAGACGCTGCGCTGCAGCCAACTTGTGGGCTTGCCGGCGGAGTCGAGACCGGCCTTCATGTACATGGCGGCGGTGGAGTGGTAGAAGTCGTGGCGAATATCGTCTTCGCGGGTCCAGATGACTTTGACTGGCTTGCCTGTTTTCTTCGAGAGGAGCGCGGCTTCGGCGACGTAGTCCGGTTTGGATTTGCGGCCGAAGCCGCCGCCGAGGAGGGTGACGTGACAGATTACGTCTTTCTTGTCGATGCCGAGGGCGGCGGCGACGGTTTCCTGGACGGCTTGGGGGTTCTGCGTGGCGGCATGGCAGACGACTTTACCGTTCTTGAATTCGGCGACGGCGGCGGGCGGTTCCATTGGCGCGTGGCTGAGGAGCGGGGTGGAGTACGCCGCCTCATGGATTTTGGCGGCGGTGGCGAAAGCGGCTTCGACGTCGCCTTGATTACGGCAGACTTTGCCGGGCTTTTTGGCGGTGGCGAGGAGGGAGTCGCGGTAGCGGTCGCTGTCGTAGGAGGCGTTGGGGCCGAGATCCCATTCGACTTTCAACTTTTTGCGGCCTTGGATGGCGGCCCAAGTGTGATCGGCGAGGACGGCGACGCCGCCGAGGGGCTGGAAGTTGTGCGGGGGTTTGAATTGGTCGAGCGTGATGACGTCGCGGACGCCGGGGACTTTTTTCGCTTCGGCGGCGTCGAAGGAGGCGAGTTTGCCGCCGTAGACGGGGCAATGCTCGATGGAGGCGATGAGCATTCCGGGCATTTTGGCGTCCATGCCGAAAGTGCCTTTGCCTTCGCAGAGATCCTGCTGATCGACGGCGGGGACGTTCTTGTTGATGTAGCGGTATTCGGATTCGGGCTTGAACTTGAGCGTGGCTTTATCGGGGACGGGAAGTTTGGCGGCGGCGGCGGCGAGTTCACCGAAGCCGGCTTTCTTGCCGGATTTTGTGTGGACAATCTCGCCGAGTTGGGCCTTGCACTCGCTGGCGGGAACGTTCCATTTTTGCGCGGCGGCGGTTTCCAGCATGGTGCGGGCGGTGGCGCCGGCGATCTTCATGATGGCGACGAAATCGCGGATGGAGCAGGAACCGTCGGTATTTTGGGAGCCGTACTTTTCGTCACCGATGGCCTGTTCGACGCGGACCTTTTTCCAATCGGCATCGAGTTCGTCGGCGACGACCATGGGGAGGGTGGATTTAGAGCCGGTGCCCATTTCAGAGCGGTGGGCGACGATGATGACTTCGCCGGTGGGCTGAATGCCGATGAAAACGTCCGGGTGGAATGCGGCGTTGTCGGCATCGGAGGCCCAAGCTTCGACGTGAGTGCCGAGGATGAGCGTGCCGGCGCCGAAGGTGTATTTGAGGAACGCGCGGCGTTCCATTACTTGAATGGTACTCATGCTTTCACCCCCGCGGCCGACTTGATGGCGCTTCGGATTCGACCGTATGTGCCGCAGCGGCAGATGTTGCCTTGCATGGCGTCGTCGATGTCTTTGTCGGAGGGCTTTGGCTTGTCTTTCAGCAGCGCGACGGCTTGCATGATTTGTCCGCTTTGGCAGTAGCCGCATTGGGGGACGCTGGCGGCCATCCAAGCTTTCTGCACGGGGTGCCGGCCTTTCAAGCCTTCAATGGTCACGACGCTTTTGCCGGCGGCGGTGGACATCGCGGTCTGGCAACTGCGGACCGCTTTGCCATCGACGTGGACCGTGCATGCGCCGCAGAGGCCCATGCCGCAGCCGTATTTCGTGCCCGTCATTTCGAGCATATCGCGGAGATACCACAGCAGCGGCATTTCCGGATCGCCCTCGAATTTGCGGGTGACGCCGTTAACTTTGAGTTGCACCATTGATCCTCCTGGACTATATGATTCTATACTTTGATTGTGCGGTTGTGGTTAATCGTTTTCGGAATGGTGGTTTGCGGCCAGACGCTTACGCTGGAGAAGGAGCGGGCGCTGGGAGCGGCGATGGCGGCGGAGATTCGGAGGCAGTCGAGGCCTTTGGACATTGCGGATGTATCGTCTTATCTCGAGCGGGTGGGTGCGCGGCTAGGGGCGTTTGTACCGGGCGGTGTTTTTCGGTTTGAGGTTGTCGTGGAGGAGGGAGCGGAGCCGATCGGTCTGCCGGGGGGATTTGTGTTGATACCCGCTTCGTTTTTTCTTGCCGTGGACGATGAGGCGGAATTTGCGGGGATGGTGGGTCATGCGATGGGACATGTGTTTTTGCGGCACAGTCTTGTGACAGCGGGACGGACGCAGGAGTGGACGATACCGCTTGTGTTTATGGGTGGTTGGAGGGGTGTGCATGCGAACACGCGGAATGGAAAGTCGCTGGTTCCGGCCACGTTTAATGAGGTCATAAGAACCAACGAATTGGAGGCCGACCGGTTTGGCGCGGATTTGGCTGGGCGGGCTGGTTATGATCCGGCGGGGGTGGCCCGCTATTTTCGGCGGGTGCAGCCGGAACAGTCGGCTGCGTATTCGGCATTGCCGATGAAGGCGGTACGGTTGGCGGCGTTGGCGGACACCGCGGAGCGGGGCGGGGCGGTTGGCGGGAGCGAGTTCTCGAGCGTGCGGGAAAAGGTCCGGATCGCGTTGCAGGGGCGGGTGCGGAAGGCCCCGTCGCTGCTGCGTTAAAACTACGGCCCACGGCTATCAATGCTTCCGTGCCCTAACAGCACGAATGCAGCAACGACGATGATCGATTTGGCCTGTTTCCGCGATAAGGAGCGTGTGGATCAGATGTTTCGCAAGGCGGGCCAGGGTGCGACCGCCGGGTTTCACCGCTTGGCCCATGGCCGCCTCGGTGATATTGTCGAGCAGTTTGCGCGTCATACCTCGCTCGTAGTTCCGGTCTTGTGTAAAGCCCGCGATCGTCCGGCACATATCCCTCGATGGTACCCTGGAGATTGATGCGCCGCACCGGGTGGCTTCTGCTGGTGTGCTGCCTGGCTTTGGCCGCTGCCGTTGGCTGGGTGTTCCAACAGCAAAAAGCCGAGCAAACAAAAGCCGCTCCGAAAAAACCTGCCCCTCTCCCGGCGGGCTTTCTGTCCCGCGCCGGTGACGGCTGGGTCTGGACACAGACCTCCGGCGGCCGGACGATTGCCGAAGTTAGGGCGAAGGAATTCGCGCAGCAGACGGATCCGCCGCGGATTGATTTGCAGATGGTCGAAGTGAAGGTCTTTCATAACGACGATTCGGCCTATGACTTGATTCAGTCCGATAAGGCGGAACTGCGGACGGAGGACGGGGTGATGTTCGCCGATGGCGAAGTGAACATGACGATGGGCTTCAAGGCCGATCCGGCGGCGAAGAACCGGCTGGTGCGCATCAAGACTTCGGGGGTGACGTACAGCACGCAAACCGGGAAAGTGAATACGGACCGGATGGCGGAATTTGATTTTGAGAACTCGCGGGGGTCGGCGGTCGGCGCGACGTATGACCCGGCGCTGCGCGAGTTGGTGATGCGCAAAGACGTCGATATGGAATGGACGAAGGGCAAGAAGAAGATGCGTGTCGCGGCGGGGGAGCTGACTTATAAGGAACAGGAGGCGAAGATTTATTTGAAGCCGTGGTCGCGGTTGACGCGGGACACGCTGACATTGAATGCGGGCGCGGCGGTGGTGACTTTGAAGGATGGCGAAATTGACCTTGTTGAGGCGGAGAACGCGGCCGGCGAAGACAAGCAACCGAAGCGCGTTTTGGAATACGCGGCGGAACATTTGGTGATGCGGTTCGCGGATAAGAACGCGATCAACCGGATTGAAGGGGAGCGGAACGCGCGGCTGGTGACCACGTCCGATAGCGGGCGAACGGTGGTGACGGCGCAGCATGTGGACATGGATTTTGAGACGCCGAATGGGGAATCTGTTTTGAAGAAGGCGTTGGCGCGGGGCGGGACGACGGTGGAGAGCGTGCCACCGAAGACGGCGGCGCGGATCATGCGGTCGGAGATTGTGGAACTGGCGATGCGGCCGGGTGGGGAGGAGATCGACACGGTGGTAACGCAGACGCCGGGCGAGATTGAGTTTCTGCCGAAGGCGCCAACGGAGCGTTACCGGAAGATGAACGGCGAACGGTTGTGGATCAACTATGGGCCGAAGAATCAGATCGAAACGTTTAGGGCTTCCAAGGTCACGACGTTCACCAAGGGCAAGCCGAAGAGTCCGGATTCGAAGACATCGTCCGAGGATTTGCTGGCGACATTCGATCCGGCGACGGGCGTTCTGAGCCGATTGGAACAGTGGACGAATTTCGAGTACGAAGAGGGCGAGCGGCGGGCAAAGGCCGACCACGCGAAGTTGGAGCAGGCGACCGAACAGATCACGCTGAAAGGGGCGGCGCGTATTTGGGATCCAACGGGATCGACGGACGCGGCGACGATTGAGCTCGATCAGAAGTCGGGGGATATGGTGGCGACGGACCGCGTGGTTTCGACGCGACTGCCGGACAGGAAAACCGCCAAACCCAAGTCGTCATTGATCGATTCGAGTGAGACGATACAGGCGCGGGCGGGGAAGATGACGACGCGGAATGAGAATAAGTGGATCCGCTACGAGGGCGGGGCGACGCTGTGGCAGGGGGCCGATAAGGTGGAAGCGGAGACGATCACGATCGACCGCAAGACACAGGTTCTGATGGCGAACGGGAAGGTTTTCACGCAGACGCGGGAACGGCCGAAGGCGAACGCCAAGCAGCCGCAAGCGCAGTTGTTCACACTGGTGCGGGCGCCGGAGATGGAGTATCGGGACGCCGACAAAGTGGCGCACTACAAAGGCGGGGTGAACCTGATTCGCGGCGATTTGAGAGTGAATTCGAAGGAGCTGCGGGCGTGGTTCACCAAGGATGATCCGAAGACGCCGGCGGATGAGGGGAACTCGTTGCAGCGGGCAAACGCGGATGGGAATGTGGACATACTGCAGACGTCGCCGGACCGGACGCGAACGGGGAAGAGCGAACATGCGTTGTATGAAATTGCGGAGAGCAAAGTGGTGTTGACGGGAGGGACGCCGGTGTTTGCCGATTCGATGCAGGGGACAACGCGCGGGCAGACGATCACGTTTTTCGCTGACAATGATAGGTTGCTGGTGGACGGCGTGGCGGCGGAGCCAACGGAAAGCCGATTGAAGCGTAAGCAGAAGAAGAGTGGCAATTGATGCGTGTTTTGGAAACGAAAGAGTTATCGAAGTCGTATGGCGGGCGGAAGGTAGTGGACAACGTTTCGGTGACGGTGTCGCAGGGCGAAGTGGTGGGGCTGCTGGGGCCCAATGGCGCTGGCAAGACGACGAGCTTCTACATGATCGTGGGGTTGATAAGCCCGGATTCCGGGCAAGTGATGGTGGACGCCACTGACATTACGTCGCTGCCGATGTACCGCCGGGCGCGACGCGGGATTTCGTATTTGCCGCAGGAAGCGAGTGTGTTTCGAAAGCTGACGGTGGAAGAGAATCTGATGGCGATTCTGGAGACGCTGCCATTGGATGCGCGGCAGCGGCGCGAGCGGATGAACCGGCTGATTGAGCAGTTGGGACTGGAGACCGTGCGCGGGTCGAAGGGGTACATGCTGTCGGGCGGGGAGCGGCGGCGGACGGAGATAGCGCGGTCATTGGTTATTGAACCGGCGTTCCTGCTGCTGGATGAGCCATTCTCCGGCATCGATCCGATACAGGTGATTGAGTTGCAGCGGATCGTTTTCGAGTTGAAGAGGGCGGGGATCGGAATTCTGATCACGGACCACAACGTGCGGGAGACGCTGGCGGTGACGGATCGGGCTTACATCATCAATGGCGGAAAGATCTTTCGCGCGGGGTCGCCGAAGGAGCTGGGCGAGGATCCGGAAGTGAAACGAATTTATCTGGGAGACAATTTCCGGCTGGGGAATTAGTGGCGGAGCGGGTGCGGAAAGTTGTAGTATTATTCCGGGAATGTCTGGAAAATTGATAAGAAATGCCGCCCGGCCGTCGAGCAAGCGAGCCGCTGAGCCGGTGCGGACGATTGCGGAGGGCGAGGCCCGGATCCTGGCATTGGAACAGCAGCAGAAGCGGCTGCGAAAGCAACTGCTGGAGGCACGGCAGTCGCGGCAGTCGGCTAGAATCGACACTGAATTTGCGTTGGAGTTGGAGCGACGCCGATCGCAGGAGCTGGAAGCAGCCTATTACGATACGGTGCTGCGATTGACGCAGGCCTCGGTATTCAAAGACCGCGAGACGGGCGCGCACATTCACCGCGTGAGTTATTACGCAAGAATTCTGGCGCGGAAATTAGGGTGGACAGAGGAGGAGCAGGAGTTGATCTTCCGCGCCGCGCCGATGCACGATGTCGGAAAGATCGCGATTCCCGATGATTTGATTCGGAAGCGCGGAGGCCTCGACGGGGTGGAGAGAGTGGTGATGGAGTCGCACACATTGATCGGGGCGAGCCTTTTGGAGGGGTCCAATTCGCGTTTGTTGGATATGGCTCGGGAGATCGCGTTGACCCACCACGAGCATTGGGATGGGTCTGGATATCCGCACCGGTTGATCGGCGATCAGATACCGATCTCGGGGCGGATCGTTATGCTGAGCGATCACTACGAC
>CAMDKT010000285.1 GCA_945900935.1 Candidatus Sulfopaludibacter sp. SbA3
CGGGACCGAAAGGAAGGATTCGTAGGTGTCCTCCACCAATCCGCCGAACTTCTTAAATCGTTTGTCCTGCCAGGCGTGCTCCGATAAGACAACGGCGGACTTATGCTCCGCCACCCAGCCGGTGATTCCTTCGCCAATCTTCATCCGCAAGTTTCCCAGTTCGGCCGCATGGGGCACCTGCGAAGCACAGAGAACGATTTCGTTGGTCTCCTTTTCGAACAAATACACTAGACAGGCGTCACATTGCGTTACTTGTACTGCTAACCCAACCATTTCGCCGAGCATCTCATCGAGCGATCGCTCACTGGCCACGATGCTGCTAACACGGTGGAGGAGCGATACTTGTGGAGGAGGAATGTCCATAGTCATAGTAGACACTCTTCTAGCCTACGGGCGCGGCGCTACATGGTCCAATCGAAAAAAGTTATTACCCTCATTGTCCTCACGCTGGGTATCCATTGTGTATTTGCGCAACGATTATTTGCCCAACGATGGACCGCCGTCCGGGGAGAGGGGTACAACGTCATTACCGATGCTGGCGCTCCGACGGCCCAAAAAATGGCGCTCCGCGTGGAACGGATGCGCGCGTTGTTAGGAGGATCGGCTCCATTACTGCCCCTCCGCGTGGTTCTGGTCGCCTCCGATTCGCTCTTCGCCGGCTTACGCCCCTCCGCTACTTCCGGCGGCTTTTATCAGTCCAGCGCCGACGAAGATTGGATCGTCGTCCGCTGGGGCCGCCCGGACAGTGAACGCGCCATGTCGCACGAACTGGTCCACGCGTTTCTCGAACATAGCGGCCCCCGCCGCCCCCTCTGGTTGGAGGAAGGGATAGCCGAGTTCTACTCCACCGCCCTCCAGGAATCCAAGGGCTGGATTATCGGCAAGCCGATTGAAACCCATGTTCGCGTGTTGAATCAAAATACGTGGCTCGGCGAACGGGAGTTCTTCGAGGCACGCCACGACTCCCCGCTCCGCGACGAAAGCGCGCGCGCGGGCCGCTTTTACGCCCAGAGTTGGGCCGTCATGCATTACCTGCTGACGACGCCAGGGGTCCGCGAGAAGACGCCCGCGCTGTTTACGGCCTTGGGTGACGGTGTGCCGTTTGCGCGTGCCTGCGAGGCCGTCCTGGGCCAGCGCCAGGGCCTTCTGCTGGAGGCTGCCCGCCGGGCCGTCGAACTCGCCCGTTTTCAAACCGCCCGCATCGCGGCCAGCGCGGCCACGGGGCCGCCCCCTCCCGCCGTCGTCCTCTCCGACGAGCAAGGGGACGCCATGCTCGTCAGTCTGTCCCTGGCCGTCGGCCGTCCGGGAATGGCGCTGCAAGCGGCCCGCTCCCCGGCCCAGCGCGGCCTGCTCGCCTTGCGCAACGACAGCCGCGCGGAGGCCGAAAAACTGCTTGGCGAAGCCGTCGCCAACGGCATCCCCGACGCCGCGCCCTATTTCGAATTGGCGATGCTCCTGCGCGAAGGCAGGCGCGAACCGGACCGCGTCGCCGCGCTGCTGCGTCAAACCATCGAGCGCAATCCGAATCACGCCGAGGCGCACTTTATTCTCGGACTCCGCGCGGCCGCCGCCGGCGACAACGAAGACGCCATCGACTATTACCAAAAGGCGGCTCAAATTCTTCCCCGCCAAGCCAACTTTTGGCATGCCCTGGCCTTGGCGCTCGAACGCGGCAACCGGCTGCCCGAAGCCAGGCACGCCGCCATGCGCTGCCGGCTCGCCGCGCGCAACCCCGCCGAACGCCAAATGGCGGCGGCCATTGATCGCCTTGTGAGTGAGCCGGCCATGGCGGCGTTGACAAAGAAGCCCGAAGTACAAATCCCGGCAAGCTGGCAGGGCCTTCTCGGAGACACATCCGCCGACGGCGAACTGGTGGAGTTCGATTGCGCCGCCATGCCGCCTGTCGCCAAAATTTCGACCGCCGGCGGCACGCTCGCCCTGCGCGTGGAAAAGCCCTCCGCGATCCGCATCACCGGGACGGGTTCGATACAGCATACGCTGGCGTGCGGAGGGCAAAAACTGGCGGTGCGCGTCGAATTTGTCCGCCTGACGGGAGCGATGACCGCCATCGAATTCCGGTAGGCTAAAGCGATGGAACCTTGGCTGGCTGGACGTTATGCGAATCTGGCGCCCATCCCGCGTCTGCTGTGCTGCTCGCTTGAACAGTCGCTGGGCGACGTTCGGAAATGGACGGGACCGCTTAACGACGAGCAGATCTGGGCACATTCCTTCGATTGCGGCAGCGTCGGCTTCCAACTCCGCCACCTCGCCGGCAGCGTTGACCGTCTGCTCACGTATGCCCGAGAGGAGACGCTTTCCCAGGAGCAACTCGCATTCCTGGCGGCCGAAGCCGAGCCAGGCGGGTCGAAGGAATTGCTGATCGCCGAATTGGCCGCCGTTTACGCCGCCGCCAGGCAATTTGCCGAAACCGTCACGGCTCTCGACGCCCCCCGATACATAGGCCGCCAACGGCTCGAAACGCCGCTGGGCGTTCTGCTCGGCCACATCGCCGAACACACGCAACGACATACCGGCCAGCTCATTGTTCTTTCGAAGTTCTGGCGCTCCGCTCACACGGCGCGATAGTCGCCCATCTCCGCCTTTCCTCGGCTGCGGCGTTCAGTCCTCCGCCTGCGGCGTGACTGCGTCCCTGAAACAGAGTTGTCAGGAACGACCGCGCTCAATCGCGCCCTTCATCAATCCATTCGCGAATCGTCATCCCGGATGGGAAAACATTCCTGCTCCGTATCGCGCGCATATGAGCCAAAGCCTCGGCACGCGACTTGATGGGGCTCGCCTCAAACCGCCGCCTGCGGACACCCGACTCGATAATCTCGTCCAACGACGAAAATGCCCGTTCTGGATTTCTTCGAGTACGAGGCGTTTCGTTTCCGGCTTTAGGTCGGCCACCATGACTTTATCCAACCGCATGATTTATGGTGAGCCGGGCGGGGCTCGAACCCGCACGGGCCGCTCGATCCTCCGTCGAAGACCGTCGGCCACAAAGCAAGTCAAGATGGCGCTACATTAATTGTATGGTTCGCCATTTTGATGTCGTAATCGAACGTGATGAAGAAGGCATGTACTTGGCCTCCGTTCCGCAGTTGCGCGGCTGCCACACCGACGCGGCGTCGCTCGACGAATTGATGGTAGAGATCAAGGAAGCAATCGCACTCTGCCTTGATGTGGAGGGCGGCCAACGGAGCAGTCTTGAGTTCATCGGCATCCAGCGAGTGACGATCGCGGCATGAGTACGCTCCCGCGTTGAACGGGAAAGGAACTCATCCGCGCCTTGGAGCGCGCCGGATTCGTTGTGGAGCGGACGCGGGGGAGCCAACCGTCGTCCCTTCCCGGTCTCGAACTTTGGGTCTTGGGCTGCTTCGGAATATCTTGTCCGATTGCGCCATCGAGCCCGGGCAACTCGAAGACTTGCTTTGAGTCTGGACTGATCGCTGAAGGATATGGTGAGTCGGGCGGGGCTCGAACCCGCGACCACCGCATTAAAAGTGCGATGCTCTACCAACTGAGCTACCGACTCGTCTACCAGCAGCTTCCGCCATTGGCTGCTTCTCTTCATTAGGATACCACAAAAGGCCTGTAAAACTGGTTACCGATCCAACCGGCGCGCGCTGAGCTATACTCAACTGGTTTGAGGAGAATCCATTGCGCGTAGGAATGATCGGCACGGGCGCTATTTCGAATATGCACGCCCGGGCTCTGAAAAACATCGGGTACGAGTTGATTGTCTGCACCGACGTCAACGAAGAGTATGGACGCAAATTCGCCGAGGCGAATGGCTGCGAATTCGTGCGCACCTACGAAGAAGTCTGCCGGCATCCGAATGTGGATTACGTCGACGTCTGTACGTTTCCCGACTTCCGGCTACAGCCGCTGGAGATCTGCGCGCAGTCAAAAAAACACATCCAGGTGCAGAAGCCGATCGCGACCAGCGTGGAAACCGCACGGGCAATGGTGGAGACCGCAAAACGGGCCGGCATTGTGTTCGGCGTGGTGAGCCAGCATCGCTTTGACGAATCGACGAAGTTCCTGAAGAAGGCAATTGCCGCTGGCCGGTTAGGCAAGATCCTGCAGGCCGACGCGTACGTGAAATGGTACCGGACCGCGGAGTATTACTCGCGTCCGATCAAGGGGAGTTGGGCCACCGAAGGCGGCGGCGCGCTGATCAATCAAGCGGTCCATCAGGTCGACATCCTGCTGTATCTGATCGGGCGGGTGACGGAAGTGAGCGGGTACTGGCAATTGGGGGCGATGCACAATATCGAATCGGAAGACGTCGTGAGCGCGATGATGCGTTATGAGAACGGCGCGACTGGCGTGATCCAGGCGTCGACGGCCTTCTGGCCCGGGTATTCAGAGCGTATTGAGATACATGGCACGAAGGGCACGGCGGTGGTGACGGGCGATAAATTGACAGCGTGGGACGTACAGGACGACGAGGGCGAACCGGCGCCGGTGGAGCAGGAAGTGATGTCAGGGGCGTCGGACCCGATGGCGATCCCGTTAACGCCGTTCGAACGGCAATTCCTGGACTTCGGCGAAGCGTGCAGGAACGGGACGGTGCCGACTGTCTCGGGCGAATCCGGACTGCATGCGTTGGAAGTCGTCTGCGGCGTGTACCAATCGTGCCGTGAAGAGCGACGCGTCGCGATCGGATAGAGCGTGCTTTATCAAGTAAAGGTACCGGCGTCGAGCGCCAATCTGGGACCGGGCTTCGACGCGCTGGGGATTGCGCTGGGCATCCATTTGACATGCCGGTTCCGGGCGGCCGAGCGGCTGGAAATCCACGGCTTCGGGCGGGATGCGTCGCTGATTGCTCAGGGAGAAAATAATCTCATTTGGCAGACGGCGCTCAACGTCGCCCGAACGGCTGGGCGCGATTTGCCTCCGGTTTATTTGGAAATTCACAACGAAATTCCGATCGGCAAGGGGCTGGGGTCGAGCGCGGCGGCGTTGACGGCGGGCGTGATCATTGCCGATGTCCTGTTGGACTTGCGGTGGTCCGCGCATCGCATTCTGGATGAAGCGGCGAGGATTGAAGGGCACCCGGATAACGTAGCGGCCTGCGTGCTGGGTTCCATCGTGGCGAGCGCGATCGACGGCAACGGGATCGCGCGAGCGGTGCGGCTGGAGTTGCCTGAGAAGTTCGGAGTGGCCGTTGTGGTGCCGGACTTTGTGCTGCTGACCCATGAGGCGCGGACGGTATTGCCGAGTTCGTATTCGAAGGCCGACGCGGTTTTCAATGTGCAGCGAAGCGCGCTGCTGATAGCGGCCTTGGCGACGGGAACGGTTTCCGCTTTTCCCACGGCGCTGGAGGATCGGCTCCATCAGCCGTACCGGGCGCGGCTGGTGCCGGGACTGGACGAAATAATCAAACTGCGCGCGCCGGGATTGCTGGGCTGCGCCTTGTCCGGCGCCGGGCCTTCGGTGTTGGTTTTGTATGAGCGCGGATCGGAAAGCGTGGCGGATTTGGTATCGCAAATATTCCAGCATCACGGGCACGCCTCCGAGATTCTGCACGCGCAAGTATGGCAGGCAGGCTACGAAGTCACGACAATCGAGTGAAACCTATGGACAACATTCGGAAATTTCTAATAAGCGCCGGGCTGCCCGGTGAAGACGCGCCGGTGAGCGCAACATCGCCGCTGCGTTTTCCCGACGGCGGCCAGTATCGAATTGAGATTCCGTCGACGGAGGGACCGCGATCGTTGACCGCGGTACTGGATGAGGCGGAGTCGCGACGGGTGCCGGTCCATCGCGTCAGCCAGGGCAGCGGCATCATGCTGTTGACCGATGAAGAGATTCGCGAGATGTCGGCGATCGGCGTGAAACATAGCGTGGAAGTGAATCTGTTTCTGGGACCGCGGGCGAGCTTTGATATCGGGGCGCAGGCGTTCTCGGCGGCGGGCAAATCGCTGGCGCTTTCGCAGCGCGGCTCCAACCAGTTGGCGCAAGGCCTGGCCGATGTGGAGCGGGCCGTGGAGCTGGGAATTCGCAGCGTGCTGGTGAGTGATTTGGGATCGCTGGAGATGGTCGCGGAGATGCGGGCGAAGGGCCTGTTTCCGCGGGATCTGATCATCAAAACTTCCGTGATGATGGCGCCGGCGAACCCGGCCAGCGCACGGATTCTGGAGCGGCTCGGCGCGGATACCATCAACATTCCCTCCGACTTGACGCTGCCGCAAATTGCGTCGATTCGCGCCGCGATAACGAAACCGATCGATTTCTACGTCGAAGCGCCGGACAATATCGGCGGCTTTCTTCGCTACTACGAGATTCCCGAATTGATCCGCGTGGCGTCGCCGATTTATTTGAAATTCGGGCTGCGGAATTCGCCCGATGTGTATCCGAGCGGCACGCATTTAGAGAACACCGTGATTGCGTTGAGCAAGGAACGGGTGCGCCGCGCGCAGATTGCGTGCGAGCACATTGAGCGGCTTTGCCCGGAGGCCATCATGTCGCCTTTGGGTGCCGAAGACCTCGGAATACCGATTCCCCCCGACCACTGATCCACCACCAGATCGCGGCGGTGATGAGGCCGGTGAGGCTGAGCAGCGCGCCGAGCCAAACGCTGCGCGGCGCGTAGCGGAACTTGATGGTGGTGTGGCGGCCGACGCCCAGGCTACTTGATTAAAACGTCATAAACGTCGTGTTCACCGATCCAAAACCAGAGATATTCATCCGGCAGTTTCACGGCCAGGGCGCGATACTTCAGCGAGACCCGCGCCGACCAGATTTCTTGCCCTTTCCGGTCGCCAAGTTTCTTGAATTGCAATGAAGGGTGTCGCGGATCGCGCTTCAGCCGGGCGAATTGCTTATCGGCGCGGGCGCGCAAATCGGGCGACAGCGCGTTGTAGTCATCCCAGAAATCGGAATTCGCGCGATGGATCAAAGCGGCTGTGTTCTTCCGGCTGTGTGGTCGGTCAAGGCACGCTGAATACGGTCATCCATGCGCCCTGCGTTCAGATCGGCTCTAAGTCGCCGGTCGATAGGCTGAGGCCGGTGGTGTTCGTCAAACCACTCGCGCAATTCTTCACACTCTTGCGGTGTGAGTTTTCCGATAGCCGTTTCGATGTCCTTCACTGTACTCATGGTCATTGCAGCCTTGCCCACTCCAATTCTATCCCTCTCAGGTTACCTCCATTCAGCCGTTTGGCCTCATTCCCTTGTTTGAGGCGCCCTCGACAAGATAAATCGGCCCGTCGATAGTTGGCGGGTGCGCCGGTCGCAGATTGCCTGCGAGAATATAGAGCGGTATTGCCCTTGGGCCATCATGTCGCCTTCGGGCGCCGAAGACCTCGGAATACCGATTCCCCCCGGCCACTGAGCCACCACCAAATCGCGGCGGCGATGAGGCCGCTGAGGCTGAGCAACGCGCCGAGCCAAACGCTGCGCGGCGCGTAGCGGAACTCGATGGTGTGGCGGCCTGCCGGTACGTTAACGGCCAGCAACTTGCCGTACGCTTCCAGGATCTGCGCCGGTTTGCCATCGATAGCCGCTTCCCAGCCGGGCAGGACGGCGGAGGAATAGACAGCTATGCCGTCGCAGGCCATTGACGCCTCTACGCGCCCGTATTCCGGTTGAAGATCGGTCAGGCGAACCGTGTCGGGTTCGGCACAAACGGCTGGGTGT
>CAMDKT010000286.1 GCA_945900935.1 Candidatus Sulfopaludibacter sp. SbA3
CGGGTGTCGCCAAGTCTCTGCAGGAACGATTGGTCTGCCTCAACGCCGACACGGGTAAGCAGCTCTGGGAGCAGAAGATCAACATGTGGTTGAGCGACGTGCCGCCGCATCGCTCCGCGTGGTCGTCGCCGTCTGTCGATCCAGCCTCCGGCAATGTTTACGTGTTCAGCGTGCATGGCATGTTGACGGCGTTTTCGCGGGACGGGAAGAAAGTTTGGGAGCGATCATTGGTCGAAGATTACGCGTTGGTCACCACGCACGGCGGACGGACGGTCTCCCCGGTAATCGACGGAGATCTCGTCATTGTGAGCGGCGTCTCGACGGGGTGGGGACAGCTTTCGCGCGCCGGGCAGCGGTTCTTTGCGTTCGACCGGAAGAATGGGGACTTGGTCTATTTGAGCGCGCCGGGCGGACGTCCTTACGACACCACGTATTCGCCGGCGATCATTGCCGACGTTGACGGCGTGCGGCAGTTGATCGCCGGCGGCGGCGATGGCAATGCGCACGCGATCAAGGCGCAGACGGGCGAGTCGTTATGGAAGTTCGACGTGTCCAAGCGCGGATTGAATTCCGGCGTGGTCGTAAACGGCAAGACCGCCTACATCACGCACAGCGAAGAGAACCTGGACACGAATGAGATGGGCTTGTTCGCCGCCGTGGACGCGACGATGCGCGGGCCGATTAAGCGGGAGCAGGCGAAGTTCTATCTGCCAGGCTTTCAGCTTGGTTTCAGTTCGCCGATCATTGATGGCGACCGTTTTTTGCAAATCGATAATGGCGCCAACCTGTTTGCTTTCGACGTGACGACGGGGAAGCAAATTTGGAAGCAAAACCTTGGCACGATACAGAAATCATCGGCGGTTTTGGGCGACGGAAAGTTGTACGTTGGCACGGAAAACGGCAAGTTTTATATTCTGAAGCCGCATAACGACCGCGTCGAGAAACTCAGTGAAGTTTCCTTTGTGAAGCCGGGTGAGGCCGAAGAAGAAGGTGAGAAAGTGATCGCTTCCGTCGCTGTCAGCGAAGGACGCGTTTTCCTGGTGACCACGAAAAACACGTACGCGATCGGGAAGAAGCAGGCGGCGGCCAAAGTAAATTTGCCGCAGCCGGTGAACGCGGCGGCTGGAGCATCCGTCAAGTGGGTGCAGATTGTGCCGGCGGAAGTGATGATTAAGCCCGGCGAAACAGCGTCGTTCCGTGCGCGTCTGTTTGATGAGAAGGGCAACTTCATCCGCGAGGACAAAGCCGCGTGGACGATCGAGGGCGTGAAGGGCCTGATTTCGCAGGAGGGCAAGTATATTGCCGCATTGGATAAAGTGGCGCAGGCGGGGCTGATCAAGGCCAACGTGGGTGGAGTCGTCGGAACGGCGCGGGCTCGCGTCGTGCCGCCGCTGGATTGGAGTTGGGATTTCGAGAATCTGGACGCCGGAAAAGTTCCCATCGAGTGGGTGAACTGCAACACGAAGTTCGAAGTGCGGCAGGAAGAGGGGAATCGTGTATTGGCGAAATTTGCCGATAATCCGGCCACCAAGCGCGCCCGCGTTTACATGGGTCCGGCGGACATGGCGAATTACACTGTGCAGGCGGATGTGCGGGCATCGCAGAAGCGCCGGCAGATGGGCGACGTGGGCTTGGTGGCGCAGCGATTCAACCTGATGCTCTTCGGCAATGCCGAAAAGCTTGAGTTGCAGACATGGCAGCCCGAAACGGAACGGACGGCCGCGGTAAAATATAGCTGGAAAGCGGATGCGTGGTACACGCTGAAATTGCGTGTGGAAAACCTCCCGGATGGCCGTGTGAAGGCGCAAGGCAAAGTTTGGCCGAAGGCCGAGCCGGAACCGGCAGCCTGGAGCGTGGAGCGGGTTGATCCGGCGGCGCTGGCGGAGCGGCAAGGCGCGCCAGGCATATACGCCGATGCCCCTTTTGAAATCTTTTTCGACAACGTTAAGGTGACCAGGAACTGATGACACGCAAAATTATGTTCGGTACGCTGCTGTGCGGCGCGACGTTTATCGGCGGGCTATTCGCCAGTGACGCGGCGAAAGACTGGCCCATGTGGGGCGGGACCATGGACCGCAATATGGTCTCCAGCATGAAGGGCATCCCGGAGAAATGGGATGTCGCGACGAAGGAGAATATTCGCTGGACGGCGACGCTGGGATCGCAGAGTTATGGGAATCCTGTGGTCGCCAACGGCGTTGTTCTGGTTGGTACGAACAATGAGGGATTGCGGGATCCGAAACAGCCAGGAGATCGCGGCGTGCTGCTGGCGTTTCGCGAATCCGATGGCGAATTTTTGTGGCAGATTACGCACGAGAAACTGGCCGCCGGGCGTGTGAACGATTGGCCGTATCAGGGCGTCTGCTCCTCGCCGCTCGTAGAGAACAACATCGTTTATTACGTATCGAGCCGCGGTGAAATTATCGCCGCCGACCTGTTGGGCATGGCCAATGGCAATGACGGTCCGTTCAAGAGCGAGAAGTTCACCGGACCGAAAGATGGCGATATTCTCTGGGTTTTCGACATGATGGAAGAAGTTGGCGCGTTCCAGCACAACATGGCCAACAGTTCGCCGGTGATTCTTGGCGATCTGATTTATGTGTCCACGTCGAACGGCCAGGACGAGAGCCACGTTAACGTGCCGTCGCCGAAAGCGCCGTCCATTATCGCGGTGAACAAGAAGACCGGGAAGCTGGTTTGGGAAGACAACTCTGTCGGCGACAAAATTCTGCATGGGCAGTGGTCGTCGGCCGCGGTGGGGAAGATTGGCGATGTGACGCAGGTTGTCATCGGCCAGGGCGATGGCTGGGTGCGCAGTTATGAATCGGTGACGGGCAAGAAGCTGTGGGAGTTCGACATGAACCCCAAGGAAACCGTCTGGCCCAAGACCCGCAACGAAGTGATTTCGACGCCGATTATTTATGAGGGCATCGTCTACATCTGCAACGGGCAGGATCCGGAACACGGCGAAGGGCCGGGGCACTTGTACGCCATTGACGGCACCAAACGGGGCGACATTACCAAGACCGGACTCATCTGGCACTTCGATAAAATCCGCCGCTCCATTTCCACTGGCGCCCTCCACAATGGACTTCTGTACTACGCCGATTTCTCGGGTTTCCTGCATTGCGTGGACGCCAAAACGGGCCAGGAGTTGTGGAATCACGACATGCTGGCGGCCGTTTGGGGTTCGACGATTGTGATCGACGGCAAAGTCTATTTGGGCGACGAAGACGGCGACGTTTCCGTGTTGGCCGCTGGACGCGTTAAGAAGGTGCTCTATGAGACCAACATGGGAAGTTCCATTTATTCCACGCCCGTTCCGGCGAATGGAAACATGTTTATTGTGAATCGGAATCAATTGATTTCGGTGGGGAAGAAGTAGTTACGCCTTCATTTCCCGCCCTCGCGGTCAGCCCGCCAGCGGGTCCCAAACCGAGGCGAGCTCCAACACAAATCCAGCCACCGGCCCTTCCCCGGCAATCGACTCGATGCCGGTGAGCGTCTCGACCTCCCGCCCCGGCCGGTAAATCGAAACACTGCGCGTATCGGGATCGATCAGCCAACCCAGTTCGGTGCCATTAGCGAGGTATTCGATCATCTTCTCGTGGAGCGTCCTGTGCCGGCTGGCTGCGGATTTGAGTTCAATCACGAAGTCCGGGCAGAGGCGCCAGAACGTCTCCTGGTAAACGGGGTCCATCTGTTCGACACGGGTTCTCAACGTCCAGGACGCATCCGGCGAACGGCGCGCGCCATTCGGGAGGACGAACCCGGCAGAGGAACCGCACGCCAGACCGCGGCCGTCCAACTCCTCCCACATGCCTAATTGACAACTGATGTGTGCATTCTGGACGCCAATGATCTATCAAAAAATAGGTCGGGATGCTCCGAACAGAATTCGGCGAACTCCTCGTCGCTCATCGGATGAGCCGTTACGGTGACGGGCAGGAACGCCATGCCCACATTCTAACGCGGAGCGGAATCGAATATACTGGGCCTCAGTAGGAATGGATTACTCCAAGCTCATTGCCGCCGCGGCGTTTCTGGCAACCGCCGCGCCCGCCCAACCGCCACAGTTCAACCGGGATATCCGGGCGATCTTCTCGGACCGATGCCTAACCTGTCACGGACAGGACGCGGCCAACAAAGGCATCCGCTTGCGCCTGGATCGCGAAGATTCAGCCAAGGCCGATCTCGGCGGCGGCCGACGCGCCATCGTCCCCGGCAAACCGGAGGAAAGCGTTCTGCTCCAGCGTTTGCAGACCGCAAATAAAGCACTGCGAATGCCCCCCGCGCACACCGGAGCCGTCGTGACCGCCGCGGAAATTGCAACCCTCGATCAATGGATTCGCGAGGGAGCCGTTTGGCAAAAGCACTGGTCGTTTATTCCGCCGGAGAAGGCCCCGGTTCCCGCGAACATTCACGCGATTGATTTCTTCGTTCGCCAACGCCTCAGCGAACAGGGCGTGGCGCCGTCCGCTTCAGCCGATCGCCGCACCCTCATCCGCCGCGCGTCGTTCGACATTACAGGCCTGCCGCCAACCCTCCAGGAAGTCGACGCCTTCGTCAACGACCAATCGCTGACCGCCTACGAAACGCTGCTGGATCGATTGCTGGCTTCTCCCGCTTACGCCGAACGCATGGCCATTCGCTGGCTCGACGCCTCCCGCTACGCCGATACCAACGGCTATCAGACCGACGCTGACCGCATCATGTGGCGCTGGCGCGATTGGGTGATCGACGCCTTCAACACCAACATGCCCTTCGACCGTTTTGCCATCGAGCAGATTGCCGGCGACCTGCTGCCCAACGCCACGCTTCCGCAAAAGATCGCGACAGGCTTCAGCCGCAATCATCGCGGCAATTCCGAAGGCGGCATTGTGGCCGAAGAGTATTTGATGGAGTACGCGGCTGACCGTGTGGAGACCATGTCAACCGTGTTTCTTGGCCTCACTGTCGGCTGCGCCAGATGTCATAACCACAAGTACGATCCGATCACGCAGAAGGAGTATTACCAGCTTTTCTCCTACTTCAACAACATTGGCGAACCGGGGCGCTACTTGAAATACGGCAACTCGCCCCCGATGTTGCCCGCGCCGACTTCGTCGCAGGAATCGAAGCTCCGCGATTTACGCGGGGCGCTCGATTCCGCTCAGACCGCCTTCCGCGCAATGGAGCCATCGATTGCGGCGGCGCAGGCGAAATGGGAGCGTTCAGTTGCCGCCGACACGGCGTGGATGTCGAGCGAGAAGTTGGAATCGGAGCTGCTGCCGGCGCCGGTCGCCTTCGACGGAAAGAAAATCTTCGAAGCCGGCGATCATGCGCAATATGGCTTTCAAGACCGGTTTTCATTGGCTTTCCGGATGAAATCGACCAGCGGGAACGGTGTCGTTCTGCATCGCATGAGCAGCGACGAAAGCAATCCCGCCGGCTACGGACTGCATCTGGAAAACGGGAAACTGCAGATCCAATTCGCGGTGCGGCGGCTCGACGACGCCATCATGCTGGAATCGAAAAAGGCGCTGGCGAAAGACCGCTGGTATCACGTTGCCGTCACTTATGACGGATCCCGTTACGCCAGCGGCGTGAAGCTATATTTGGACGGCGAGGCGTGGGAGTTGGATGTCCAGCTCGACGCGTTGAACCAGGATTTTCGCCGCGCTGGGAAATTGGTTTTTGGCGGCGGCGGTGGTTGGGAAAATTCGTTTGCAGGCGAGATTGGAGCATTCCGTTCGTATTCGCGAGTGCTGCAAGCGGCCGAGGTCGCAATGCTTTCGCTGCCGGATTCGCTAGGGACGGTGGTTCGCATTCCGGCCCCGAAGCGGACGCCGATTCATCACCAATATTTACGGCAGGCGTTCTTCGAACTCGGCGCAGATGCCTCCGTGAAGGCGGCGCGCACATTGGCCGCGAGTAGCGCCTCCCGTTTGGAAACCTTTGAGCAATCGATTCCGACGGTGATGGTGATGGAGGAGCGCGCCCAGCGCGCGGATTCCTTCCTCTTCCTGCGCGGTGCCTACGATAAGCCGGGCGAGAAAGTGCAGCGATTGCTTCCTGCCGCTCTCCATCCGCTTCCCGCCGGGGCTTCAGCCGATCGCCTTGGCTTGGCCCGCTGGCTTGTCGACCGGCAGAATCCGCTCACCGCGCGCGTCGCCGTCAATCGTCTTTGGCAGATGGCCTTCGGCTTGGGGCTAGTGAAGACGGCTGAAGACTTCGGCTCGCAAGGCGACTGGCCGAGCCATCCCGAGTTGCTCGATTGGCTGGCCGTTGATTTCATGGACAACGGCTGGAATGTGAAGCGGCTTTGGAAGACGATTCTGATGAGCCAGACGTATCGGCAATCGTCGAATGTGAGCAGTGATGCCGATCCGGAAAATCGCCTTCTCGCCCGCGGGCCGCGCTTCCGTTTGCCGGCCGAGATGGTGCGGGATCAGGCGTTGCGCGTCTCGGGCCTGCTGGTCGAAAAACAGGGCGGCGCTTCGGTGAAGCCCTATCAGCCCGCGGGCTTATGGAGCGAAAACGGCGGCGGCGATTACAAGCAGGACAAAGGCGAATCTCTGTATCGCCGCGGCATTTATACCTTCTGGCGTCGCACTTCGCCGCCGCCGTTTATGGCGACGTTTGACTCGGCGCTTCGCGAAAGCTGCACGGTGCGCGAGGGGCGCACGAACACGCCGCTGCAGGCGCTGCATTTGATGAATGACGTGCAGTTCCTGGAGGCCGCCCGGGCGCTGGCGCAGCGCGCGATCCGGGAGGCTGGCCCCGATACCGATCGCCGTCTGGAGCGCGCGTTTCAACTTGTTCTGGGGCGCTTGCCCCGCGCCAGAGAAGTTAGCCCGCTGCGCTCGATGTTGGCGTATGCGAAGGACCGCTATCGTTCGCAACCCACGGACGCCGCCGCGTTGTTGGCTCAAGGCGATTCGCCGCGCGATTCTTCCATTGACCCGGTGGAACACGCCGCCTGGACTACCGTCGCCAGCATGATTCTCAATCTCGACGCCGCCGTCACCAAGGAATAGGTTATGCAAACCCGCCGAAACTTCATGTCCCTTGCCGCGGCGCATTCGTTATTGGCCGCCGACAATTCGCTTCCACATTTCCCGCCGAAGGCGAAGCGGGTGATTTATTTGTTCATGTACGGCGGCCCGTCGCAGATCGAGTTGTTTGATCATAAGCCGCGGCTGGCGGAGTTGCACGGCACGGAACTGCCGCCATCGATCCGGCAAGGTCAGCGATTGACCGCCATGACGGCCACGCAGACGAAATTTCCACTCGCGAAATCGATCTACAATTTCGCGCGGCACGGGCAGAGCGGCGCTTGGGTCAGCGAACTGCTGCCGCATACGGCGAAGGTCGTCGATAAGCTAAGCTTCATCCGTTCCATGCATACCGAGCAGATCAATCACGATCCGGGGATCACGTTCTTGCAGACGGGGTTTCAATTGGCCGGTCGCCCTTCCATTGGAGCGTGGCTTTCCTACGGCTTGGGGAGTGAGAACAAGGATCTGCCGGCCTACGTCGTGATGGCGTCGGCGGGTTCAAAGCTCGGCGATCAGCCATTGGCGGACCGCGTTTGGGGAAGCGGGTTTCTGCCTTCGAGCTACCAGGGCGTCAAGTTCCGTTCGGGGGCCGATCCGGTGCTG